>CASDJM010000005.1 GCA_949280815.1 uncultured Clostridia bacterium
TTAAATTCACCTTTCTCACTTTTGTCACCTCTGTGACTTAGTGTTATCATTTTGGAACATTTTTAAAAGTTATTACTTAAGACATTATCATAAATTAATCATATTCGCCTATAATTAGGACGTTTTTTTATTGACTTTTTTGATATAAAGTTATAAACTAACATTATAATTATAGTCGAGGCTTACTAATGGAAAGGAGGAAATTTTGTTAGTAAGCAATGAAACAAAATATAACTGTGCTTTATATTGTAGATTGTCAAAAGATGATGATTTACAAGGAGAAAGTAACAGTATAACAAATCAAAAAGAAATATTAACGCAATATGCAAAAGAAAATAATCTAAATATTTATGATGTTTATATTGATGATGGGTATAGTGGTACAAATTTTGAAAGACCAGACTTTAAAAGAATGATACAAGATATTAAAGACAAAAAAGTAAATATGGTAATTGTAAAAGATTCTTCAAGATTAGGTAGAGATTATATTGGTTTTGGAGAATATGTTGAAAAAATATTTCCAGAAAATCAAGTGCGACTTGTATCAATATTAGACAATTATGATTCGGCAATAGATAATGGTGTTGCAGACACTCTCCCATTTAGAGCAGTAATAAACGATTTATATGCTAAAGATATTTCTAAAAAAGTAAAGGCATCCAAGCATAAAAATGCAGTAAATGGACTATTTAATGGAAATCGAACACCTTATGGCTATAAGAGGTCTGAAAATGATAGACACAAATTAGTTATTGATGAAGAATGTGCTAAAAATGTAAGAAGAATATTTGATTTATATTTAGAAGGAACAGCTTTAAATCAAATTGCTTATACTTTGAATGATGAACATATTCCTACACCATCACAAATATCAGGAACAGGAAGAAATGTATGTGAAATATGGAAACCTAGTTCTATAAAACACATTCTAAAAAATGAAGTATATATTGGAAATATGGTACAAGAAAAGTGTAAAAGAATTAACTACAAATTAAAGAAACGCATTAAAAATGATAAAAGCGACTGGATACGAGTAGAAAATACACACGAGCCTATTATTGATAAAGAAAAGTTTTATGCAGTACAAGACATTTTAGCTAGCAAGTCTGAAACGAGGGTAAAATCAAGAAATCTACTACTAAAAGGATTAGTTGTTTGTAGTGATTGTGGTAAGAAAATGGGAATAACCACACACAGTAGTGATACAGTTTATATGAGATGTCATACTTATGCAATACTTCCAAAACAAAGGCTTTGCACACCACATAATATAAACTATCAAAAGTTAGAAACTGCAGTTATTAAAGAAATTCAAAATATATGTCAGAAATATTTAGATAAAAAGAAAATGAAACAAATCATAGATATAAAGTATGAAGAACTAGAAAAATCACAAGAAATTAGTAAACAAAAAAGTTTACTTGCGAAATCTATTGGAGTTCTAGACTTTCAAATTGAAAAATTATATGAAGATAAACTAAATGGACTTATCAATAATACTGATTTTTCAAGAATGTATGATAAAAAGGTAAAAGAAAGAGAAGAAACTCAAAAGAAACTACAAGGACTAAATAAAGTTAAGTTTGAAAAACAGACAATTGATTATGAAAAAGTAATAAATGACTTTTTAGAAAAAGATAACATCACAGCATATATGTTAAATAGCTTAATTGAAAAAATTGAAGTTGATAATAATAAACAAGCAACTATTTACTACAAGTTTAGTGATTTGAACAAATTATCAAAGGTGTCATAAAGAAATACCAAGAGCATGGTCCTGAGGACCACATATTGCTGTTTAGGGAGAATCTCCTAATACCTTTTTAGCCCGCTGGGAGATAATCTTTCTTGTAAAAATCAAAAAATAGTATGAATTTCTCATACCATTTTCTATCTAAAATACCTATTAAATTTTCCATTTTTATAATATAACTCATCTCCATTTTTAGCCCAAAATGGTATTAGTTCTTTAGGAACTTCGATTATACTTTTACCATTATTTTCATAACTTAATAAACAATAATTATCCTTACTTAATTCAATTTTATATCTAGTATCCGAATCAATTTCTAGTATATTACTTTCCTTAACAAAGTTATCTTGAATGTTCTTATATATTTTAACATCTATTAAACTATCATAGAATTGCTTAGTTAATTCTTCTTCGTAAATATAACTTCCATTTTTAAATCTAAGTATACTATCATTGCCTATTTTATTTAAAGTCTCTTTCGAAATATCCATTTCCTTCGATATACTATTGTTTTCTACGTTCTGCAAATAGACCCCATCTATATCCATTTCTACTACTTGGTATAAACAGTTTTCTTGTTTTAGAATCCTATTATCCTTTCTATTATACTCCTCGTTAAGTAATTTATTATTTTGCTTTTCTAAATAATTAGATAATTCCTTTATAAAACTTTGTACAATATTATTTTCTTTTACATTATTAATTAAATTATTAAATAAATCTAAATTCAATAATCTTCACACTCCTAGTTTGTTATCTGTTTTTTGGGAATTTATTGCCAAAGAAATTTAGCAAAAAGATTAAAACTAGAGTTATTATATAGCATTTAAATCTATTTTTCAATATTAATGGCTAATTTTCTTCACTTTCTCCTGTTTCGTAATTAATTGTAATTCCAGGTTGTACATTATATACATATATATTAAAACATATTTCTTTTCCTCTATCTTCTACAGAATATGCTTCTATTTCTACGCCACTTGCTAATTTATTATTTCCCTTAAAAATTGGTGTTACTCTATACAAAACATGATTATTTTTATGTTTTTCTATGTAATCTGCCACTTTGTTTTCAAATGGTAGCATACCATTAACATTAAAGAATCTCGTTCCTGTAATTAAATTCAGTTCATTTGCATCTTCATCCGATAACTGATGACCTATTAAATGGCATCTATTATATAAATATTCTCCATTATATTTCCTTTGCACCCAACCAGTTGGTTTTATACTACTGATATCTCCTCTTTGATCTCCATCAGGAGGCATTATTTCTTTGCAAATATTAGCATAAGCAACTCCACATCTTCCTTTGTCATCTAATTTACTATATTCTTCAAAACTTTCTGTAGTATAATCTTCTTCAGTAAAATATGGCTTACCATCATTTATTTTTACATATATTTGACCAGAGTATTCTGGTATTTCATCTATACTATTATAATATGTGACTGTAATTTCATTTAATATATCTACATTATTGGAAATATAAATTAGTCCTATAAATAAAATTATAGTAATTGCCATTATTAAAATTTGTTTCAAATTCATATACTTTTTACGAGTATCTTTTGTCATCTTTATTTCCTACCTTTCATAGGTATCTTATCATATTATCAAAAAGCTAACAAGGATTTCAAAGTTTTATTTAAAATTTGCATATAAACTGTTTAAAAATTCTTCTGAATATTCTCTTTGATTTGTATAATTTGAATAACTCTTTTTATTATTTTTAATATTATTTCTTATATTATTATCTTCTACTTTTTGATGGATAGCCTGTCCATTTTTTGATTGATACTGGTATTCATTATTTAATGGATAGGGTACATCATTTATATAAATTTTTCTTTGAATAATTTGTTTATTTTCATTTCTAATTAGCTCGACAATAATAAAATTTCTATCTTTTAAATCTGAAATCCAACTTGAAATTGTTTTAGGATTTACACCTAACTTTTCAGCTAGATATTTATTTGTTGCGAAACAATATCCTTCTTTACAAGCAAGTGATGTTATAATTGCATATAACAATTTTTCATTTGCTTTTAGTTCTTTATTATATAAAATTGTCGATGGAATTACTAAATAATACCCAACATTCTCTTTTTTTTCTTTCATATACCACTCCAATTCTAGCAGTAAATCAAGCATAAAAAAATACAGGGTTTCTCTTTTGAAATACGAATTGACAAATTCTAAAAAATAAATTTTCAAGAATTTGTATCAATTCGCATACTTTTCTCATATGGAGCTTTCCTTCGTTAATACTCGGAAATTCCAACGATAAAAGAAACTCTGTAATATAGATGATTACTGCGTTTTATTCATTTTATTTTGTGGTTGGTATATTTTTAATACCACAGGTGAAAGTTTGATTAACTTCCACCTTTTTATTTTCAAAAAATAATGTAGTTATATTCTACATCAATAGCCTTTAATGTCATTGTTATATTGCATTCTCATCATTTAATATCTTCTCTACTTCAATAAATTCATCTATGTTTTCATTTATTGTATTTAGTGGTGCAAAGTTAAATGAAATAAAAATATTTTTATCTTTGTCTATCTCAATTTTATCAATCAGTCTAAACAAACAAGATTTATCAATTTCTTTCATTTCTAAAAACTCGTTTATAGTTTTATTCATTTGTTCTTCATCATTTTTATTTCTAATAGTTTGTTGCCCTTGTAAAGTTTGAAATTTATCCATTAGTTCACTTTTTTCATTTGTTAATTTTTCTCTTTCATTAACAAATCTCGCAGATATTCTTGTAAAGTCAATATCAGTCAATATGCCATTTAATTTATCGTTATATAAGCTATCTAAATTTTTATTAATATCAGCTATTTTAATATCTATTATTTCAATTTGCTTTTTTACAGATGATATTAAATCGATTGACTTATCTTTTACTTTTTTATAAGTTTCTTCTAACATCGTACGATTAGCATATATCCTACAAACTTGCCTTACAATTTCAAGTATTCTTTTTTCAAATTTTGGATAATTCAAATTTCTTACATAGCAACCTCTTTTTTGATAACCTGTATCTACTATATATGGAATTTTGGGACGATTACTGTTATTATTTACTTTTAATACAATCTGCATTTGCCAACCGACAATGTTTACAATATATCATTCCTCGTAGTAAATAGTCATATTGTTTTACTACTTTTTTTGCTCGTTCTTTATGTATTACTTGAGCTTTTTCAAATATGCCTTTATCAATAATTGCTTCGTGTGTATTTTCAACTCTTATATGTCTTTCTTTTTCTACTTTACGAAGTTTTTTTACTTTATATGAAACAACAGATACCTTATTTTGAACTGTATTGCCAATATAAACCTCGTTTTTTAACATATCGCATATAGTAGTTGCATTCCAAAAGTAATTAATCTTATTTTCATTTTGAACAATACTAGTTTTCCTATATCCAGATGGGCTTAAATAATGATTATTATTCAAATATTCAACAATTAATTTACTTCCAGTTCCATTTACATACATATCAAATATTTTTCTAACCACATCTGCAACATTATGGTCAATTACTAATTTGTTTTTATTGTTTGAATCTTTTTTGTATCCGATATGCTGGTGTACTACATAAGTATTCTCCCTGCTTTTGCTTTTCTTTAAAAACACTTCTAATCTTTTTTGATATATCTTTAGCATACATATCATTTAAAATAGCCTTAAATGGTGTAATATCATTATTTACCGTTTCGCTATATGTATCTATTCCATCAAGTATTGAAACATATCTAACCTCATTTTCTGGAAAATAGTTTTCTATGTAATATCCTATTTTTATATAATCTCTACCTAGTCTTGATAAATCTTTTGTTATTACCATATTAATTTTTTGATTTTCAATATCTGAAATTAATCTATTAAACTCTGGTCTATCAAATGTAGTTCCGAGATACTCCATCATCAACATATTCATCTACTATTTTCAAGTCTTGTTCTTTTAAATATCTTTCAATTATTTTTCTTTGATTACCAATACTTTCACTTTCTTGCTTGTCGCCATCTTCACGAGATAATCTAATATACATACCGAACTTTATAATTTTTAGTTATTAGTTTAAACATTTCACTCCTTCCCATAAAAATATTTACAATACCATTATCATAACGTGATTTTTATATTTTGTCAGCTCTTTTTTCAATATTTTTATTATTAGTTTTCTTTTCAGCAAAATCGTAAAACATTTTACAAATAACTTTATCAATAGATTGTTTTGCTTTATTAAATTTACAGTATATTTTTATATCTTCCTTTTTCAAAACATACACCTCTTAATAATGTTTATTAAAATTTAAGTATGATATGCGTATAATGAAAATTTTTCTATTTACATATCAAACTTAAATAATTTATAAAGAGTATACTTCGTTTTTGGAAGGTTTTATTAAAATGGGTACAAAAAAAGATGAAACTTTTTGAAATTTCATCTTTTAAAATCAAAAAAGTATTTTTTTGATTTCGAACTAATCTATACTTAAAAACCTTAAATTTTTATTTATTATTATATTCAACATTTAGAGGATCATTTTTAATGCCCAAAGTTCGCCAGCTTGGTGTTTTGACACCGTTTTTGCTGTTTAGGAGAAAATCTCCTAATACCTTTTTAGCCCGCTGGGAGAAGATTTTTAAGTATGCTTTCAACTAAAATACTATAATTTTAAGTTCGTATTCTTAAATTTTTTTATCTAACTGTATTACTTAAAATTATATTTTTATCATCATTATTATTATATTTTATGTTATAACCTAAACTCTTGATATTCTCTAATAATGTTTTATTACTTTCATTATTTATCAATTTTGGCTTTGTTCTATCGGCAATTATCTTTGAATAATTTTCTCCTAATTTTACCAAATAATTCATTATATTTTCTCTAGTAATCTTACTAAAATTTTGATTCATTAATTTTATTTTTGTATTAGTACTTTTTATATTTGTTATAAGTCTTAATAACATTTTTTCACTTATTTTTTCTTTAAAATTGTTTTCTATTGATGTTAATGCCATATTCTCTAATAATTCTAGTGTTACATTTTCCAATTCTTCATCAGAAATCATATTGAAACACTTTCCTTTAATTGTTGGTGTAACATCTGATTTTAAAATTTCATTTATTTCACTTAATTCAAATATAATGTTACCATTATCTATTTCTCGATGAAAAATACTATAGTTATTTTTTATAAGTACTAAAAGCATTTCTATAGAATAATTTCTTATATTATCTATCATTTCCAAATTGCACTCAATTCTTTTACATTCTATTAATTTTTGCAATTTTTCTTTCTCTAATTCACTTATTATAGCATTATCTAATTTATACGCACTAAATTTTAATATTGAAGAATATGCATCTTCATTTAAACCATTAGATAGTAATAAATCCTTTATAAAATTCAAACTGCTTTTATCCTCTATTTGAGTACCTTGTTTTAATATATTAGTTCTATTATCTTCGGTATTAAATATTTTTGTTAATACTTCATCTAAACCAAATTCTTTATAATAACTATTTATATTATTCCACTCTATTCTTATTAGATTGTTATTAAATATAAATTTCCATAAACTACTGTCTTTAATTTCTAATATATCTTCGATTTTATTCGTTTCTTTAGTTATAATATTTTGTTTACTTTCATTTTTAATATTAGAATTATTTAATAAGTCTTTAATTATTTTTGTAGGATTCTTTTGTTTATTTTGTAACCTAATATAAACATTATCCATATAATATTGGATATTTTCATCTATATATTCTTTTAGTTTATCGTTAGTAGATATGCAATAATAATTTTCTTCTTCTATTTCATTTTTATTACTTTTATCTTCATTTATAAGTATTTCAAATACATTATCATAATTAATAATATATCTATTATTATCTACTATATATTTATATAGTTCGGTATTTTCTCTTAGTTTACATATATTATAATACTTCATATCAAATTCTATTATTTTGTATTTTATATATTCTAATTTTGTATTTTTTAAAAGATTATTCTTTTCGATATATTTAACTGTTTCGGCAATATTGTGCAACTCTTTTAATTTGCTTGTTTCAACATTAATTACAATTTCTTCTAGAAGCAAATTTTTATACTTTTGTTCAATTTTTGCTTCTTGTACTTTTTTTAATATATCTTTGTCTTGTTTACACAAACTAATAAACATTTTTTTCTTATTTTTAAAAGTCTTTGATTCATAAATACAATATTTAATAAATTCTATGTAGCTATTTGATTTAATTAATGTACTAATATATATGTTTTTCTTTTCAAAATAATCTTGTTTCTCAAGTAAAGTATCTAAAATATCTATATTAAGTATTTGTTCTTTTTTAAACTCTACATTTTTTAATCTTTTTATTATCTTTAGAGTATTATCTAATTTTTGTTTATAATCATTCTGCTTTCCATTTCTTATATTCATTATAAAATTATAATCTTTTTCTGTTATACTTCCTTCATGGAATTTATTAATATATGTATTATAATTTTCATCAATATATCCATTACTTAGCAGATACTTTACTAGATCACTATATTTTCCTAAGTCAACAGTAATTTTTTCATCTCTTTCTTGCATTAGTTCACTCAATGTATATTCTTTTGCCTTATCTATCTCTTGCTTTATTTCTTCTATCTCAATATTTATCTTTTCTTTTTTAGTTTCAATTCCCTCCTTAAAATCTTCATATTGTTTCAAAAAATTTGGACAATTTGATTTATAAAAATCTCTTAGCTTTTCCGTTTTCCAACTACTACCATATACATATTGTATTGTAGTTTCTTCATCAGAAATAAAATCTTCTACTATATTATCTGTATTCATTATATATTGAATTACTATTGTTTTTCCATTTGTATTCTGCAAAGTTATTTGATTATTACTACTAATATTACTTTTTATCATGTATATTGCTAATTTTTCAAAATTATTTTTTGATATTAAATTTTCTTCTAGTTTATCATATTCATCCCTTTTACCATCTATTTTACTCTCTTGTGTACTTATATATTTGCTTATCTTTTCATCTTTATTTTTAAAGCACTCATATATTTCTCCTTCTTTATTTTGTAATTTAGCAAAATCTTTTGAACATGTATTTTTATACAATAAAATCGCAAACAATTTTTCATAATTAGGCACTACTTTTTCTAAAGTTTTCTTATATATTAAATATTCATTAACTGTATTTTTTAGTATTCTCATATCTGCAATATATAGTGAAATATCCAAAATAAAATCTTCGGATAATTCATTTTCTAAACCATATTTTTTTATTGTTTTTAATAATTCTTCTCCAGAATTTTCATATGATACATAAGGCACAACAGGTATAATAAAGTCAAAAAATTTAGTTCTGTTATCAGCAATAAACATCTCATCTTTTATTGCATATATAAATTTTATTTTCTGCTTTAAGGTTGAATTTAGTGTAATGTTTAAATCTCGTAATCTTTCAAATATCTTTGGATTTTGAAATCTATCCAAATCTTCAAATACAATGTATTTATATTTAGCAATATTTAATATTTTCACAATAAATTCAATTTCATCGTTTAACAAATTACGACTTTTTTCCTTTTTAGTTTCTTGATTTACTTCTATTTCAATGTTCCCTAATTTTAACTTTATTTTTTGTAAATTCATTAAATATGATATTGAATAGCTAATTATACTTGTTAGGCATATTATTTCTAAAACAATAAATATCATAGTTGCCCAAAAGTTATTATTTAAATTATTGTTAATTGAATCTGTATTAAATAAATATATTGCAATATTAATAAATGCCACAAAGATTCCACTTAATATAGCTCCTTTTATATTTTCCTTCCTATTATATTTTTCTAAAATTGAATAATATAATTTTTCTATTATAATTTTCTCTAATGAATTAGATTCTGCAATTGCATCTCCCTCATTCTCTGTTTTTTCAAATGTTGCTAACGATATATTTAAATATTTCTGTTTATCAATATATTTATCAAAATATGATTGTATTAAACTAGACTTTCCAGAGGAATACTGCCCTGTAATTGCAATATTTTTGATTTCTTCTTTTTTCAAAGCAAACTCAAATACATCTTCTGCTTTATTTTCAACTGTATTATTAGGTATCAAAACCTCATATTCTTCTCCCATTTTAACTCTCCTTAAAAAAAGAAAAGCAGAATGTAAACTCATCATTCTACTTTTCTTTTGTAATCACATAAATTAATTTATATCAAATAACTCTACTGGATCAACTTTGAACTGTAGCATATTTGCTGTTTCTCTTCCAGCATCTCCACCTTTTCTTTGCATTCCAATTCTTCCTATTTTCAAATTTCCTCTACTAGTTATTTCTACTTTTCCTTCGCTATAATGGTTAATAGCAACATTTATAGGTTTTAATGTCCATCTAAATATATTTTCATACTTCTGTGCAACTAAAATCCATTCAGCTGCGAATTTTCCTCTACCTTTAACTATATCTAAAATAATAAGCATTTTATTTTGCTCAAAGTATTGTAAAATCTCATTCTGCTCCTCTTCTGAAAATTCATCCATAAACATTCTTCTTTTATCTCTGGTATTTGGCTTGTATGGTGAAATTTCACCAGTATAATACTTTAATAGTTTTATTATATTATCTGGTATTTCCCACATATCAGCATAATTTTTTATCCATCTTTTATCTATTTGATTAAATCCTTTTTGGTTGCTTACTAATTTTACTTGTAAATTTTGAGCTTCTATAATATTTTTTAATTTTATAGTTACTTGGACTTGTACATCAGTTTTATACCCATGCAAAACTTCAGCATAAACATATTCAATATTATTCAATTCATATCCCATTGTTTTTAACCATTGCTGTGCTTCTACATCATTTTTCCAGTTAATAAATTTATTAGCAATGTCTTTTTCATTATTAAATCCATCTTTTGCTATTTTTGAACCTCCAGAACTATCCATTTTTTATACTCCCCTCATCTATAATACTTTTTACTACATATTGTAAAACATCTACAACTACACTATTCCCAAATTGCTTTTGAGCCTGATTAACTGATTCATCTAAAATGTAATTTTCTGGGTATCCCATCAATCTAGCACATTCTCTTGGATGCAATTTTCTAACTTCATTATTTATATAATATAATCCCGTTTTTGAACCTGTTCCTCCACCTTCTGCCGATAAAGTTATAGCTTGTCCCATAGGATCATATATTCTATCTCCTTGTCCACCTTTGTTCACTGTTCCTATTCTTACTGGTTTATTATATACTTTAAACATATCTACTTGTTTATCAGTTTGAATTAATGAATATGGCTTATTTATAACATACTTTTTTTCATCTCCATTATTTATTAATACATCTTTTACACATTTTTCCTTATTTATAGGCTTTGGAAATTTATAGTTATTATTATCCAAATCTTTTTTTATGCAAACCATATATATTCTTTCCCTTGATTGAGGAACTCCATATTTAGATGCATTAATTACTTGATAATACATGTTATATCCTATGTTTTCAATATTTTCTTTAATAACTTTAAAAGTTTTTCCATTATCATGTTTCTCTAAATTTTTTACATTTTCTAATAAAAGCAATTCTGGTTTGTGATATTTAGCTATTCTAACTACTTCCCTAAAAAGAGTACCTCTAGTATCTTCAAACCCTTTCTGTTTTCCAGATATACTAAATGCTTGACATGGAAAACCAGCACATAAAATATCATGTTTAGGGATATCTACTTCATTTACTTTTGTAATGTCACTTAAAGGATAATCTCCAAAATTATTTTCATAAGTTTTACTCACATGCTTATCTATGTCAGAACTAAAAACACATTCTGCACCATATGATTCTAATGCTAATCTAAATCCCCCTAGTCCACAAAATAAATCTATAAATTTCTTTCCTTTTAAACTGTTTTTATATATTTTATCAAGTTCTATCATATTTTACCTCATACCTTTCGTATTTTATCATAAAATTTGATTTTTTTCTACATATAATAACGAATTTTATATTAAAAGTAAATACTTTCCATTTTTTACTTTTTCTATTATCTTCAATTGATTTAATTCTTTAATCGTTTTGTTTATTATTGAAATTGAAACATTTAAATGTTCAGCAAGTGCTTTTTGAGTTGTTAGTATCAAGCTATCTTGTCCTACATTATTTAATAAATGTAAGATAATTGATAATTGTCTTTTATCAAATTTCGCCAGAATGTCGCAAAATATTCTTTTATCAATTAGTACATCATCTTTTGAAACATTTAACTTATTTACTTTTCTTACTCTTTTTAGCATATTATAGGTCTGTTTGTGTGCTATTTTATTTAAATCTCTTGTTATCCATTTTAATGAAAAACTACAATTCTTTTTACTTAATTTTGTAGAAATTACATTATATGTTTTTATCATATCTCTTTTTATATCTTCATTATGCTTAAATATTTTCATTTTATAGTTTTTATTTTCAAAAAATGCTGGTACCTGTGTGCAATCTGTATTTATGCAAAATACTTGACTTTCACTTTTGTTTATGTAACAGCTTAAAATCAAATTCATTGCTTGATATACTGCAAATACTTCAATTTCAGTAGAATTTTTTATTTCTATTCTACTCTTCTTGGAATATGATTTTAAAATTTTATTTTCTGACATTATTATAATTGAATATGTTGCAACACTACTTTTATCATCAAAACTAGCATCTGTATATATGTTATACTTTTTTTGCTTTTTCATATAGTATCACTCCACTCTTATTTTTTCACATTATATAACATATTTTTTACTCTGTCAAACATTTGTTTTGATGTTTTAAAAATTATTTGTAGACATATTTGGCAATTTTGCACAGTCTAAAATTAAATTAATTGCATCTGAAAATCCGTATTTTATAGAACTTTTCGTTTTCATAAGAACCTGCAATATTTATTCTATCTATATAACTATCTAAACTATCTCTAACTTTGTCTAATTTTTTTGTATCATCTGATAGCTCCTCAATTATATTAAATAATTTCTCATAAGTATCATTATCCTTTGTTAAATTTTCAATTTGCTTTTTGTCCATTTCTGTTAATACATATAAATTTGATTCTCTACTTTCAAATAAATTATTTAAAACTCCTTTTTCAATTTCACACATATTTACTACCTCCATATTTATAATTTACTGGTAGTATAACGTGCTCAATTTGATTTGTCAGCATTTTTTCTAATATTTGTATATTTTTTTAGAATAAAAGATATCGGTACAGAAATAGCTTTCCTTGACTTAATTTAATATATAATTACTGTAAATATTTTTATATTTCCTAATTAATTTTTATATATGGAAGTTAATCAGCCTCACAGGTGTGGACTTAAACCTGCAATTTCCTGCTCGGATGGGAAAATGCAAAAGAAATAAAATATGCACAAGGTTTTACTCGCCCTAGTCCTCGTGACTTCGTAGGTTACGGTCCTTTAACAGAGCCAGAAGCCTTAACCATTTACAACTTTACCCTATCGCATGATTTCAGACTGGTAATAGCTTACCATACACAAGGTCAAGAAATTTATTGGCAGTTTCAAGATTTTAATCCGCCAAATAGTCTGGCTATTGGAGAACAATTTGCAGATTCAAGTGGCTATGATCTATCTGAAACTCCTTATAACTCTAGTTTTGCTGGTTACAAGGATTGGTTTATTCAAACTTATAATAGACCTGGCTATACAATTGAAGCTGGCATTGGCGAAAATCCTTTACCTCTTTCTCAGTTTGATGAAATTTATCAAGATAATTTAGGAATATTAGTTTTAGGAGCAGTATTATAAACTGCTCCTAAACATTTAAGATGATTAATGTGTTTCCTCCGCTCTTTCAAATCCATCATCTGAGTAATATTCATATTTTCCATTGGTATATTCAAGTACCATTCCTTCCGTTGCTTTATTTAATAGGTCTTTTGGAATATTAACTTCTTCAAATTCAGGGTTAGTACTATCCGTCAAATCTTTTAAAAATCGATTGTTTCCTAATTCCTCTATTACCATATATAAATGTCCTTCTTTTCTGTAGTTATCTAAATTCATATTTTGTTTGTTTATAATTCCATGTGCCATATTGGTTATTTCCTCTTGCAATTCTTTTGTAGCAATATCATCAATCATGTATTTATCATTTTCTATTCTAAAAACATCATTCACGCCTATATCTTTTGGCATTTCCTTTTTATTTATTTCCATTTCTTCTATTTTATCGTTTTGCACCTTTAATACATAATAAACATCATTATTGTAATGTTCTTGATTGTTTAACCAATATGTTTTTTTACTGTCTTTTACAAAATACATGGAATCATTGTTAAAATTTTGTTCTGCATATTTTAATATAACATCATTTTCCTTCCACCTGATAGAATTCTCATTTCCAGTTGTTAAACTGTTCTTAGACAAGATATCTTCAATTAATGGAACTCCTTCATCTGTATAATTTGAATTGTTTCTTAGATTATTCCCTAAATTATTAGATAGTTCCTTCATAAAATTTTGCACAAGTTTATTCTCCTTTAAATTGTTAAATAAATCATTTACTAAATCTAAATTCAATATGCAATCACTCCTTTATCTTTTAATTTTAAATTTTGGAAATCTACTATTGATAAATAGTAGTAAGAATTAAACTAGAAGTGATTATATCTTATTTTACAGAAATTTACAATAGTTTTTGTGAATTTCTTAGTTAAATTTTTAATTTAAAAGTTACATAAACTTTTATTAAACAAAATAATAAGATTTACACAGGTATTTTATTATTCTTCATGACTTTCCCCTGTTGCATAATCAATAACGATTCCTGGTTGTACATTATAGCAATAAACATTAAAATGAATACCTTGTCCATTATCTTCAACAGATTCTGCTTCCATTTGTACTCCACTTGCTAGCTTGTTATTTCCTTCAAATATAGGAGTCACTCTATAAAGTATATGATTATTTTGATTTCTTTTGATATATTCTGCAACAAGGTTTTCAAATGGCAACATTCCTTCTGTATTTAAATATCTTGTTCCTGTAATTAAATTTTTCTTATTTGCATTTTCTCCTGCCAGTTGCCAGCCAATTAAATGACAACGATTATATAAATATTTGTCTTTTATTAAATTATCATATCTTTTTTGTACCCAACCAGAAAGATTTTTAACAGTTCCTATTTCTCCACGTTCTTCTCCTTCTTTCGGCATAATTTCTTTACAAATATTGGCAAAAGCTACACCACTTCTTCCTAATTTATCCCATTCGCTATAGTTTTCAAATGCCTCAGTGGTATAGTCCTCTTCGTTAAAGTACGGAATATTATTGTTTATTTCTACATAAGAGCTTGATTTGTATTCTGGAATGGTAGTTAAATCAAATATCGTACTTTCTATATTACTCG
This sequence comes from uncultured Clostridia bacterium, assembly GCA_949280815.1. Taxonomy (GTDB): domain Bacteria; phylum Bacillota; class Clostridia; order TANB77; family CAG-508; genus CAG-269. Next base: position 15,239 of record CASDJM010000005.1, read on the forward strand.
TTTCTCTTGGACTTTCTATATTTTGATTGATATATCCCCAAGCTGTTATACTAATTATTATTACAACGGTTGCTATTGCTTGCCAAATATTTTGCTTGTTATTTTTTCTTTTTTTACTCATAAATAGTACCTCTTATTATTACATAAAGCAAGAAAATCCTTGCTTTCATAAATTATTTAATACTCTTATTAATTCAAAAATATCATATCATAACTCAAAAAAATAATCAATACCTTTGTAAACTTTTGTTTGTTTTTCCTTCCGTTTTCCGCTTCACAGTTTTCCTTTTCACTAATTGTATCCTCAATCATTTCTCTATATTTTCCATTTGAATCTGCTTCTTTTATCTTCTTTTTTAAATAATTCTTTTCTCCTTCTGTTAAGTCTGGAACATATTCATACACATAATACATAAATTTTACTCTACCAGTAAATATTCAATATAATTGGCTAACTCCGTTATCAAATGTACATTCTTAGTCGCTTTCACTTCACTTTTTAGTTTAGGTATATTGTCTCGTGAATCTATAAATTCTTTTAGCGATTCTGGGAAATACTTAAATTCTTTCGCTTCTTCTACTGTTTCTTCATAATCTGGACTTATTTTCTTAATTTCTTCATAAACTTCGCTATACTCATCATCTTTCATTAGCATTTCCTCATATTTAGCATTTTGTATTTTACCAATGACTAAATCATTGATTCTATATTAGTTCCTGGAACAAATCCCATACAATAACACATAAGTTTTGGATTAATACTTTCTCTAATAATCCTTTCAAATCTTTCTCTATCAAACCCTATAACATTCATATCAACTGCTAAAAATAGGAATTCATATATTTGTACAATATCATTGGTTGCAATAATTGCATCTTCTAATTTCTTTAGATAAATACCACACATTTGCTCCCCCTCTTGTTTCTTCAAGTATATCACATATTGTATAAGGATTTCCACTTCTAATATCTTTTTCAATATCTGAATCTGTTACATTCTGTACTCTATCAAAAAATTCTTTTTTTCTACTCATTCTACAATCTCCTTTTTCCCTTTTATTTGTTTGCTTAAAATTATTTAGTATAATTTCTTCTTCTGCAAATTTAAATCAATAACTTCTCTTCCTTATTATTAACATGATTAATCTTTCAAATATAGTTCTGTATTCCAAAGTGCTACACGTCCTTAATTTATATTGGAACTTATCAACTTAAAACCTCCTTTAAATCCTTAGCATATTTTTTCAACTCCTGAAAACAATCATATGATTCCAATACTTCTTTTGTATTTTTCGAAACATAACCTCTTTCGTTACTTCCTTCTGGTAAATCCACAATTAAAGTATGTTGATCAATTCCATCCCAGCCATCTGCCACTACCTTTAACAAATTAGGATTTTTTTCTTTGACCTCATCATAATCAACAAATAATGTTTCTATATTACTTTGCATATATATTTTCAAAGTTCTATTTCCCTTAAATTCCTTAATTTTATCTTTACTAAAAATAAATATTCTTTCTACCTTAACCCCTCTATTGGCAACTTCTAAGTTGATAACTCTGAACTTCATTTCTTGTGGTTCTTCTGTCCATTCATCTTCTAGCATGGTAGAAGCAGACCATAAATATGACTCTTTATTTAAGTTTCTAAAATAATGATTTATCACCTTATAAAATCTTCCAACTTCTAAATTTTTTGTCTTTCCTTTTTGATTAAACTCAATTTTCCCTCCATCTGTAGTAATTGCTATTCCTGTAGTATTTTTTAATTTGATTAATAATTCTACAATATCTTCTGCTATCTCATTATAATTTACTAGCATATCTTTCGCTTTCGGTATATCTAAAACTAAAGTATTAATCTTTAATCCTATTTCTCCTTTTTTAGTGGATTCGCTAATTTTTTTCTATTTTGTTTCTCTTTGGTTCATCATAGTCAACAATCACTATACTAGATTCTGAATTTAATTTTTTAGAAAAATCTCTTATAAACAACTCTTCATCTTGATCCATATGATTGATTGAAAAATAAATAAGACTTGCATAATATTTGTTTAACTTATTTAAACTTTTTACTTCATTAAATTCTCTACACTCCGCTATATATCCTTCTTTTTCTATCAATTCTAGTAAATATTTCTTTACTTCTTCTTTAGCATTTACAATCATGATTCTTTTTTGTATATTGATATATTTATAAATATTACTTCTTCTATCAGACGGTTTGAGTGTTTCTTCTGGTATTTCCCACACCATTCCTCTTTTTATTGCTCCATTTATTCTTTCTTCTTTACAAAGTTTGATAATTCTTCTTTCTGATATCCCCCATCTTTCTAAGAATTGTTTTGCTGTTAAATATCCCATTTTTATTCTCCTTTTTGTATTGTTCTTAATTCAGAATAATATCACTTATATTTCTATTCGATACTATTTTCGGAATAATATCAATATGTTTACAAAAATTTATAAGAAGAGCATGTGCAACACCACATGCTCCTCTGTAGGATAATATAAACCTCTTACCTAGCTACATCATCAATCCAATTAAATCGTCTATTGTTTCTCTTCTTCGGATGAGTTGACAATTCCCATCGCCATGCATCACCATCACTTCTGCCGGTCTCAGTCTTCCAGTATAGTTAGAAGCCATAGAATAGCCATATGCTCCAGCATTATGAACGACAACAAGGTCACCCACTTTTGGCAATTTTACTTTACGCTCTTTGCCAAGGATGTCTCCACTTTCGCAAACATTGCCACAGAAATTTGCTGTTACCAGTTCTCCTTCACTGTCAGGTACTATAATCTCATGATAAGAATCATACATAGATGGACGTGGGATTGTTCCCATACCTATATCTGTGCCTATCCACCAAATTCCATTTTCGTACTTAGTTGCCATTACTGTTCCTAGCAAATCTCCTGCCTCACATGGAATATAACGACCTGGCTCAAACTTAAATTCCTTCACTGAAGGATATTCTTCAATGAATCCATTCAGTACTGGAATTAGTTCATTCTGTACATAAGACAAAGTCAGTTCTTCTTCTCTAGGTTCATAAGGAACACCAAATCCTCCACCTAAATCAACAATCTCGACATCTTTAAAATACTTCTTTACGATGTCTAATCCAGCTTTTACACCAGCAATGTAATCAGAAATCTTGTCATTTAAAAACAAGCTTCCTAAATGCTGATGCGTTCCAATGATATGCAAATCATATTTTGTCGCTGTATCAAATAATTGCTGTAAGTTATCTTCGGATATCCCAAACTTAGTTGCTTTTCCCGAAGTGACTACTTTCTGTGAATGACCTACTCCAACAGTACCTGGATTAATGCGTACCATAATTTTTGTGCCTGGACATACTTTTCCACATGTTTCCACTTGTGAAATGGAATCAAGGCAAATGAGAATTCCTTCATCAATCACCGCTTTCATTTCTTCCGCTGAAATATTGTTGCAAACATACAATATTTCATTTTTCTTGAAACCACACTTTTTATTGATTTCTAACTCTAGTGGTGACATACAGTCCACCTTCAATCCGTTCTTTTTTACTATTTCTAAAATAGACAGATTGCTGTTTGCCTTTATAGCATAATGCATGGATACTGCTATATTCCCAGACAAACGTTCCTTAAGGCTCGTTTCAAACTGCTTTATCCTCTTACATTTGTTCTCTAAGCACTCCTCGTCATACAAATATAAAGGACTCCCGTACTGTTGTAATAACTGTTTTGCATCTACTATCATGGTTTCTCCTCCTCATTCTTCTTTCAAACTTATTATGCATCATGTTGCTGGTAAACCTCTATCCTCCTTTTGTTTTCATTATTTACAAATATTTACTTATAAATAATATATTTGTATTAGCAACTATGAGAAATTATATCATGTTTTACATAAAATGTAAAGTTGTTTCTGTTGTACTGTATTTCCTTAAAAATATATAAGATTCAAAAAAAGAATTCCTATCTTTAGAAATTCCTTTATATTTTACAGCAATTATTTAATAATCGTTCTCTTTTCATCAGCACCCACACCAATATATCTCACTGGTACACCTGTATAATCTTCAATAAAATGAATGTAATCTTGTGCCTCTTTCGGAAGTTCTTCAAAAGTCGTTGCTCCTTCTGTATTCCAACCACCTTTTAACTCTTGATAAACTGGCTCACATTTTTCCTTATCGATTGGAACATGTCTAATTGTGTTTCCCTTATATTGATAACCAACACACACATTAATTTGATCTAACTTACCAATCGTATCTAAATGATTAACACACAATGACGTCAAACCACTTGTATTTTTTGTATGTTTTACCATAACTAAATCAAGCCAACCTGTTCTTCTTGGTCTTCCTGTGGTTGTTCCATACTCATGACCCCACTCACGAATTTTATCTCCAATTTCATTATCCTGTTCTGTTACAAATGGACCATTTCCAACTCTTGAAGTATAGGCTTTGATAACTCCTATTACTTCATTTACTAAAGTAGGACCTATCCCTGCACCTGAAGCTGTACCACTTGCATTTGGATTAGAAGAAGTTGTCATTGGATAATCTCCATGGTCATTATCTAACCAAAAGGATTGAGCTCCTTCTATAATAATCAATTCATCTTTTTCAATGGCTTCATCTAAAATCGGATGAATATCTACAATAAAATCTTGTAAAGTGTCTTTGTATTGCATACAATACTCATATTCTTCTTGTACTGTAATAATCGGAAACTTTTCTTCTTGATAAACTCCTTTTTCAATTAGCTTATTGGCTTCTGCCACTAAAACATTATATACTTTAAGATTTTCCGCAATTTTATTTTTCAAATCTGTTTCTTCTAAGAATAAATCGTACATTCTCAAATTAGTACGTCTAGCTTTTTCCTCATAAGTAGTGCCAACACCTCTTCCTGTCGTTCCTACTTTTTCTGTTTTTAACATCTCATATAATCTGTCTAATTGTTTGTGATGCGGAAAAGTAATATGCGTTCTTTCACTTACTACCAAATTATCCTTTTCTACTTTTACACCCGCTTCTCTCATTTGTTGAATCTCTTCTGTTAAAATTTGAAGATCTGCTACTACTCCTGATCCAATAATAGAAAGAACTTCTGATCGAATAATGGCTGATGGTAATAAGTGCATCGCATATTTTTTACCATTGGCAACTACAGTATGTCCTGCATTACTTCCTCCTGTTGCTCTGATTACAACAGATGCATCTTTTGCTTCATAATGAACTGCTCTTCCTTTTCCCTCATCTCCATACTGAAGACCAATAATCATTTTTACTGCCATATCTCATTCTCCTTTTTTTACTATATTTTCAATTGGATTATACCATTGCATTGATACGAAGTCAATTCTTGCTAAGCAATTTCGTTTTAATTTTTCAAAAAACTTGTTACTGGTCAGCCTTGCTCTTTTCTTTTTAGTGAGAAAGCTTACTATATTATAAAGTGTTTTATATATTAGAAGGTCGTATGACTTTCCTAATATATAAAAAATGCAAAAAACACGTTACAACATTTCGTCATATCGTGTTTTTCGTTTTTTATTTTAAAATAGGATATCCTTTTGTTGCAATCTTGCTAAAATCCCAAAGTTTTTCATCAAATCCCAAACCTCTGTAAAACTCTGCATTTAAATTATTTCTTGCAATAGTATCTAAATGTCCTGCTGTTGTTGCATTTACACGGCTAGCACCTACACATTCGGTCACCTCATAACATTTCGTCAAGCAAGCAATTACTTGGGATTGAACTGCTCCTACACACTTATATGGAAGCATTCTATTACCTTGTGCATCATTATAACCTGTCATATTACCAAAGGCAACACTATTTTTTAAGCTTGGTGTATTATAAATATTTCCTATCAGTGAAGCATTAAACACACTGTTTTCAAGGTTCGTATAACTGTTACTTGATTTGGTAATAGCAACATCTGTAATAATATTTTCAATCGTTCCACCTTGTTGCATAGAACCTACTAAGCCACCATTTTCTGTTCCAGTTACATTTAAAGTACCTTGTACATAAATATCTTTCATTTTTCCACCATATTTTCTACCAGCAAAAGTAGATACATATACACCTGTTCCTGTTACATTAGCATTTTTAACAGAAATATTTTCAAACACAGAGTTAGCATTATCTCTTCCGTCCATTCCTGTAACTACTGCAACATTGTTTCTTCCAGATAATGTGATATTTTCAAACTTCATGTTTTTGAAAGTCGCTGTAAAAGTTTCTTGTGCAAATGCCGTTACAAAGTCTCCATTTCCTCTACCAGTACCTGTATTCGTAAAGTTTCGAATATTTAAGTTTTGTACCGTTCCTCTAAAATTAGCAAATAAGCTACAATTGTTTAAGTTTGAAATAGTATGTCCATTTCCTTCTATTTTTCCTGTAAATATTTCCGTTATAGCAGCATTGCCTGTAGTTGTGTAACCAGTAAAGTCTATATCTTTTGTTAATTCAAATATTCCACCTGTTTCAGCATTTATTTTCTCTACAAATTCTTCTTTATTTGAAATCTTTGTAACCAAGCGCTCTACTGTACAATCTCTAGTAATAACATTGCTAATGGCTCCCCCAATTAAGCTTAAATCATTTTTGCTACCAAAGTACATTTTCAAACCTGTTACATTGATTTTTTCAGCCGTACTAGATTCTATTTTATTAGCTAAAGCTCCTGAAGTAGTATTATCTCTTGGAATATCTGTATCTTCTAAGGTCAAGTTTCCAACATAACCATATCTTATTTTATTAAAGATCGGTATTTTATTGCCAATTATTTTATGTCCATTACCATTTAATCTACCCATAAATGTCTGTGTTACATTGGTTGTCATTCCTGAAAAATCAATGTCATTTGCTAATACATAATAACCATAAGGCTCTTTATTAATTTTTTCTACTAATTCTTGTGCTGTTCTTATATATGTTATTTTAATATTTTTTCCAAGTGGATCTTCCACAAAGTCATTCGTAGCACTCTTTAAGTAATGATAATAAATCTTTCTAAGATTGGTTCTTTGGGAAATATTTCTATCTCCTTTATTGGCATCATTAATCAAAGCTTCTGTATATCTTTCTATCATGTAATCGACATCAATGAACTTATTATTCCTAATACTTTGTTCTACTGTTTCGTATCGACTCATCTTGTATTGTTTCCAATCCATTTCTGTACCAGTTACCATTTTTGTAATTTTCTTAATGGCATCTAAGTCATTAGCAGATGCTTTGCTACCATAAGTAACATATCCATCAACTCCTGCATAACCTAGCATCTCAAAGAAATTACGTTTGGTAGAGAATGCATCGGCATAACCACCATCTAAATGTCCAATAAACCAACGGTTTACCCATACAGATTCAAACCCATAATCATTACTTCCAAGACCATTGATAACATTTAATCCTCTTACACTTGCTCCCCAAGCATTATTTGGTCTTAGCACAATTCTATTATCATATAAAGCTTCTAAGGATGTTAATTTCATAGCTGTTGCCTGTTGTGCTGTAATGCCTCCCCAAGAAGACCAACCAGCAGATATATTCATTCTTGTTGCAATTTTTGCTTGTTGTTCTGGTGTTAATTTAATAAATGCTTTTCCTTCTATATAGTCTAGTAAATCTAGGGCATTTTGTTGTCCTTTATAATAATTTTCTAATTTTTCTTTTGTATTAATTCTCTCAGGTGTTAAATTCTGAGTGGCATTACCTTCTTTATTCAAATAGAAAGATGTATTAAAGTAATATGGTCCAACATCTTGAATAAGATTGTTTTCACTCCAATTAGCATATTGTTGAACATTACCTTCTGTAAGTGTTTCAAGTTGCACTCTAGCACCACGTTGATATAACATTATTTTATCATATAAAGCGTGTTCAAATTCGTGTGTCCAAGTATCAAAATTAGTAAGTCCTGGTCTTGCTTGGAACCATAAGAATCCAGCTGTATTACCAACACCTGCTGAACTACCTGCTGGTTGCCATAGTCCAAAAACTTCACTAAAGTTCTTAAAGAATGGATATTGTAGCCCAACTTTTCCTTGTGTATAAACTGCTGTTGTTCCTATTGGAACATTTGTGCCTGGAAAGTAACTAGTTTTATAACTTGTAATTATTTTTGTACAATCATAAACCATAATACAATATCGATTCCATTTGCCATAATCAAATGAGTCTGCTAATGTACTAAAATGTCTTTTTACAAGGCTAACATGACTATTAACTGTATTTCTAACTGCTGTTCTTCCAGCATCCGTATTCACATCTTTATGATATAACTGAGAAGGTCCAAATTGTAAATGAGCAGGTCCAGAAATCATATAAGCACAATCATTTGGCAGTGTAATAACGGGAAGTATCATTCTTGCATTTTTCTTAAGTTGATACCATCCACGATATAATATTTCTGGTTTATCGTCTACTGCAACTTCAGCAAGTATATTTCTGCTACCGAAGTACTCTGTAAACCAGTCATCTACATTTTCATATCCACCAATATTAGCTATTATATAATCTAAGAAATAACCAACACTTGAACTTCCTGTGTATTTTTTTAGACATGTATTGTAAAATGCATCTGTATTGCCTGGCACTAAATTTCCTACAAATGTTTCTTTTACAACATTATAATAGGTCATTGAGTCAGAATACATTTTACCTTCAAATAGCATTAGGTCTGCTACTTTCGTTCCTCTTATTTCAAATCCATACCATCTGTCATAATAGGTATATCCATATACAATTTCTTTTAGTTTTCCACTGTCAATTAAATCTTGTTGTATTTTACTATTTAATACCTTGTTTTCCATAGTAAGTACACTATTTTCGTCATTTTGTAATAATTGCATTGCAATTTGTTTTGCATTGGCTTTTATAATTTGATTGTAATGATCTTTGTATAATCTACTATCTCCTGCTGTTGTTAGTGGGTCTAAATCAGTTGTATAGTCAAGACCTTTAATGTATTGTTCTATGGTATTTATCATGCTTCCGTCTTCTTTAATCGCATAATTATCATAAGCATAATTTAATTTTAGTTCTGGTATTTTATAAATTGCTATATTTTGTTGGAATTTTTCAAAGTTCACAGTATATTCTTTTACGCTATTATCTTCAAAGACTACTTTAATCGTTGTGATTTTTTGATAATCTTTTGAAGTAAGATACGTTATCAATTTTCCATTGGCATAAGGTAAAATATGCTCAATTGCTTTTGTACTTAATACATCGTTAGTAGGAATGCTTGATGCATCCATTACTAAGTATTTTGCATCATAATATGGCATTAATTTATGCAAGTTATGATAAGTTGTTAATTTATTATTGTCAAATCCTGCTATCTTTTTAATTCTACTATATTCTGGAATGTATAACTTGTTCGTTGTCGATTCTTCTACTACAATATCGTCTCCCTTATGGGAATCCTTTTTCAACGCTGGTAAGTTCTCATAAGAAACATCGGTACAATTCCATATCTCTTCATCAAATTTTGCTTCTTCTACAAAAAATTCTTGGTTCATATTGGCTTTTGCTATTTTCTTAACTTTGTTTCCAGATGCGTTTGAAATTAGTTGTGATTCTTCTAATTCATAGTTGTTGGTTGAAGCAGAATTCATAGCAGTACCACATATTTTGTTTACTCCTGTTCCTGTACATAAACTGATATTATTCGTTAAGGTTACTTTGCTGTTTCTAACAAGTCCTAAAATTCCTCCATTGTTTTTCGCTCTTGTATTGTTTACAAATTCTATTTTAGCAATACAGTTCGTAATGCTAGCATCTGCTGTTCCCCAGCCATCTCCAGCAATTCCTCCTATACCATCTCTAGTTGAGGTAACGGATTCTATGATACCTTCTACATAACAGTCTTTAATGGTACTTCCATCAAATTTTCCTGCAATGGCTGCTACCCTAATATGGTCTAATTTGATATGAAGTTTCGTTACACTACTTTCTTCTACGGTACAACCAGGTTGCATATCGCCAACCATTCCGGCAGATTCATTAGAACCTGTTGTCATATCTAATCCCTTAATATGTACATTGTTAATGGTTGTGTTTTGTGCTACATTTGAAATAGCTCCTTTACTATTTGCTCCTACTAAATTTACATTTTCTAAGGTAAGATTTTTAACAGTTGCTCCTTCTAAGGTTTCAAATAATGGTTTATTGACATTGTAAATTTTATAACCATTTCCATTTAAGGTTCCTCTAAAAGTATCTGGTATAATGCTATTTCTTGATACATTCAAATAAGAAGCATCATAATTTTGTGTTAAAGTAAAGGTTCCTGCTGGATTTTTTTCTATTTCAGAAATAAGAGCTTCAATACTCTTGTTGTGTGCCACTCCATTTTCCATTTTACTATATGTTACTTTTAGTTTATTCTGTTTCGTTCCTTCTTCATATTGAATCACATGATCATAAGCTAAGATAAAGTTTAAGTCTCCTTCTTCTGTGATTTCATAATCTTCAATTGTTGTATAGAACATTGGCATTCCTTTGGTTCTTACTTTTACGATATAGTCATCTAAATGGTCTTTTAATTGTGATTCTGTTATACTTGTTACTTCGGATGCTTTTCCTTCTTGGTATAAACTAATTTCTAAGATGTCTTTTACCTCAAATAGACGTTCTGCACTTATATTAATTCTTTCTGCTAATAATTTTTGTGCTACATATTCATTATCCCCTGTTGTAATTTGGTTGGTGTCTAAGTCGTAATCTACTAGTATTTCTATTTCATATTCTTCACAAACCCCTTTTGGGAAGCTAATTTCTGTCAGGTTGCGGTTAAATGGTTCTTGTTTTACAATTTCTCCATTTTCATTTGTAATTTTGATGGTTCCTCCTGTTATAGTATCTTCTGTGTCATTTACCACAAAATTCACTTTAATGGCTTGATTTTCTTCATCTTCTACATAACCAAATCCAGTGATAGTTGGTCTTAATTTTAAAATTCCTACTCTTGTTTGGTTATTTTCAGTAATTTCGATTTCTTTTGTATTATCTAATATTACTTTTTCTATGGTAATCGTTTTTGGTCCAAAGCTTGAAACTACTGGTACATTGGTTTTATAGGTTGTTCCTTGTTTTTCTAGTGAATAGGTTTTTCCATTAATAACTGCTTGGACAGGATAAAAGACTGTTTTGTTTGTACTGTCAAAAGCTATGGTTACCTCTTCTCCTCTTTCAAAGTATTTCGTCTGTTTTTCCCCTTTATAGGTTTTAATATCATTAATTTTTAGTTCATAATCTGCAATTAATTGGATTGGTCTCCTTCTAAACTCTTCGTCTTCCACATAATTTTGATTGGTTTCTTCTGGTAATTGATTCGTATCTCTATCATAGGTCATCTTAGCAACTAAAGTATATTCTGTATCTATTTCTACATTCTCAATAGCAAATGTAATATGCTCAGCATCAAACTCTTTGGTTGCCATGATTTGATTGTCACTGTTTCTAATTAAATCTGCTTTTCCTTTTATAAAAGCTTTATCTGGGTCTACGATATTAGCCGTTAGGGTAACTTTATGATTTTGAATATCATCTACTTGCTTAAATGCTTCACTCGTTGGTTTAGCTTTTAGAACATCTACTTGGACACGATTGCTTGCATTTGCTGTAACATTTCCTTCAAAAAAGAATTCAGTTGTATCTAAGTTCAATATTCCTGCCGTTTCTCCTGCACTTAATGTAACAGAATAAGTCACATTTTCGTCATTATCGATATGTTTGGTTGCGATACATTTTAAGTTATTTACCAAAATATGAGTAATTTCTAGGTCTTTTTTGTTGGTTTCCATTTCATAGGTTAATGTTATATTTTCCTTTTTCTCTGGATATTTTTTAGAAGCCTCTACTTTATTAATATTAACTACTGGTGTTGCTTCTATTTTTTCTTCTAATAACATTTCTTGCGTATGAGTATATTGATTATCATTTTCTAATAACTCATAATTAGCAAACACTTTTATTCTGTAACTACTTGCCATAGTTGCTTTACTCGTATCTAACTGGCTATTGATATAATAAGTATTTTTAATTTCTTCTTCCGTTGAATCATCTGTTAAGTTATCTTCTACTAACTGATCTGTTAGATTTTTTGTTGCTATTTCATTGTTGTGATTATCATATAATTTTACAGTAAGATCTGTAATTGTATGATCCCTATCTTTTATATATAATTGTATATCCATTTGCTTTGTTTCTGGACTTTCGTTGGCTCTAAATCGGCTAACCATTGGTGCATTTTTTATAACCTTTACTGGTATCTCTTGATTTACCTCAAATGTTTTCCCATTGGTTAAAATAACTTTCTCTAGTTTTATCGTATGGTTCCCTGTACTAGATAAACCATCTACTAATGCTTTATAAGTATCATTTTCTTTGGTAAGTTCATAGGTTTTTCCATTTATGATAGCTTCTTTTGGCGTACAAGTCGTAGCATTGGTACTACTAAATTTTAAGGCAATCACTTCTCCTATTTTAAATTCTTCTGTTTTTTCTGCTGTTTCTCCTTGATAACGATAGGTTTCAAAATTTGAAACTTTGAAATCATAATTAACAATAAAACTTAAATCCTCTTGATGTGTAACACTTCCTTGATTATCGCCTTCTACTTCTAAAGTATCAGTATCTAAGTTATATTGCATACTTAGTAAAATTTGATATTCTTTTCCTTCTTCTACTTTTACATTGATTTTGTTATTCCCTGAAACAATTTCTCCCTCTTGAATATAGTCTGTTGTTTCTTGGGTAGCATTTTCATTCTCTTGTTTCTTCTCTATAATTCGATAATTTCCTATTATAAAAGATTTATCTGGATCTACCACATCATAAGATAGATTTAATTCTGTTTTTTCAATATCTTCTTCTACTCTCCAGTTTGCAATTTCTGGTTGTTGTTTTAAAATATCTATCTTGATAGTTTCTTTTAATTTCACTTCTTTTCCATTATCCAATTTTGCCTTTTCTAATTTATACTCTGTTACACCACTAGTATTTCCTACGTTTATTTTAATTTCATATAAATTGTTATTAGCTTCATTTCTTTTTATTTCATATTCTTTTCCATTTATCGTAATAGCTTGAATGATTGCATCATAATTTACATCAGCATCAAAGCTTATTACAATTTCTTCGTTTTTAGTTGGATAATAATTGTTAACTAGTAACTCTCTTATCGTTACTTCATAGTTTAACTTATTTTCTATTTTTTGAATTAAAATACTCAAATCTGTTATTGTAATTTTTCCATCACTATTCATATCTGCATTTTCTAATAAGGTCTTTACTTCTTCAATTGTTTTGTCTTCTCCCAACGGTTTTAAATGAACTAAATGTGATACCAACAAATTAACATCAGCATAATTTACTGCTCCATCACCATTTAATTCTCCTTTCTGTGCAAAAGTCGTAACTGCTCCATAAACTGTCCCTATGAATTGCATTGATAGTACAATTGCTAGTGTCGCCACAACAGATATTTTTGTTTTTTCACTTGTCATCCATTTCTTTCCAAAATATACAGCTCTTATCGCTAATAATACTTCTGCTATTAACAATAAAAATAACATCGTATAATTTCTACCTGTTCTTGGCAATTTGCCTTTGTACAATTGTTCTTGTTCTTCTAGGTTTATCTCACTACTTGGCTTTTTTATGGTTGATTTACTATATGATATTTCCCCTGGTTTTTGAGTAGATGGCTTATCTTCTGGTTTATTGTCTGGCTTGCCTGTTGGTGTATCACCTGGTTTATTGTCTGGCTTACCTGTTGGTGTATCACCTGGTTTAATATCTGGCTCTCCTGTTGGTTTGTCATCAGGTTTTTGTTGTTCTTCTAAGATATCTATATTTAATTTTGCCTTTTCTGCATTAACCACATAAATATCCTTTTTGCCCTCTGAAGTCACCATATATTCCATTTTTACTTCTGTTTTTGTAGCTTTTACCCCTTCTCTCACTTTAAGTGACACTTCTAGCACATTCTCTTCTAGGATTGTTCCTGCTTTTTTATACAAAACAAATTCACTGGTATTTGGATTGTATTGCAATCCTTCCCAGCCATTCATTGTTTTAAAATCAGTTTCTTTAACTTCTTCAAAAATAGCCTTATCATATACAAAAGTTCCTTGATAGGCATTAATCCCATACTTTATTTCTTGAAAAGTATCTAATTTCAATGTGAATACAATAGTATCACCTTGATACAGTTTTTGAGACGTACTATTCAAGCTCGCCTCTATTCTTGTACTTGCATTCGAAATTGTGCTTGTTGAAATTAATATTATAATTGCTACAAACATGCTAATTAATTTTTTCATCTTTAATCTCTCCTTATGATTATATTATTTATATTATTGTAGCAATTTTTAATTCTTCTTTCAATATTAGAAACTATCTTTTTTATATTTTTCTTCTTAATATGACTTATTTGCTTAAGACTTTATAGTAATTTTACAGTTTGTTATCTTTTTTGAAATTATTTTGCAATATTTCCTTGTATTTTTCTCCTATCCCTTACTTCCGTAAGAAAAGCAATGGTGTCAACCCAAATCCAAAATCCTAAAAGCGTTGATTTTTATTAAATAAGTAAATACTATTAAATTATACTTATGGGATTTTGAAGTTAGGTTGACACCATTGAAGATACAAAAAGGGCAAGTTTCAATTTTTCTTATATAATAAAAAAATGGCAAAAAAATGAGACAGTTGAAACCTGTCCCCCTTGTCTCATCATTTTGTAATCCATTTAATCAAATCTAAATTAGCTGGCTCTAATATCATTTCATGCTTTGGCATAACTCTAAACGTATAACCATAATTTCCTCCTGTTGTCAATTCTATATTAGCTGTAAAATAATATTTCTTATTTTCTTCATCTTGGTCTTGTAGTTTCATCGGTATAATGCTAACATTTTCCACTACACCATTTTCCAAGATTCTTCCGTAATAGACCTCTACTGTGATATTTTCTATATTAATATTTGGTAATTCTACTTCACAAGCAACCTCAATATTGTTTCCTGCATCAATTGTAATATTATCTAAATTATTAACTTGTGCTATTTTAACATCTTTCCAATTCATGTATAAGTCTTTTTTCCAAGAGTTATAACCTGCAACATTATCAACATCAGAATAATATTTTTTTGTTAAATTACAAAGTGGTATATACAAGTTATTGGTGTAATCTACTAACATTCTAGCTGTACTATATTTACCTCCTGTTGTAATTATGGAATTCTTCATAATTTCTAGCCATTTCTTAGATAACCCATTGTCCTCTTTTTCATAATAAGTAGGTATAATTTTTTCTTCTAATGTACGATACATACTTTGGCTATCTGCTACATCTTGAGATTCATAAGAATCATATTCCGCATTTGTTCCAATCGTCCATCCGTTAGTTTGTGTATATCCTTCTGCCCACCAACCATCTAAAACGCTGAAATTGATAACACCATTAACAGATGCTTTTTGTCCACTCGTTCCAGATGCTTCCATTGGTCTTCTTGGATTATTTAACCAAACGTCAACACCACTGATTAAATATCTTGACATAGCAATATTATAATTTTCTAAAATGAAGATTTTTCCTTTGAATTGTGGCATCATAGATATTTCATGAATGTATTTAATTAAGTCTTGTCCCTCTTTATCTGCTGGATGTGCTTTTCCAGCAAATATAATTTGAACTGGTCTATTTTCATTATTTAATATTTGTGTAATTCTTTCTAAGTCCTTGAAAATTAGAGTTGCTCTTTTATAAGTAGCAAATCTTCTAGCAAAACCTATCGTCAAAGCTTCTGGATTTAATTTAGACACAATTTCATTAATTTCTTCATAACTATAGCCACAACGTCTTAATCTTTCTGATGTGCTATCTTTTACTAATTTTAATAACCTTACTTTTTGATTATTATGTACTTCCCATAATTTTTCATCTGGAATATTTTTAATTTTCTCCCAAACATGGTCTTGATGCATATTATCTTGCCAATAAGGAATTAAATATTTATTATATAATTCTTTCATTTTTGGTGCTAACCATGAACAAGTATGAATTCCATTAGTTACATATCCAATTGGGGATTCATTAGCTGCTATATTTGGCCATATCTCTCCAAATAATTCTCTCGATACAGCTCCATGTAACTTACTAACACCATTTTTCTTACCTGCAATCTTTAGTGCTAATATTCCCATATTAAAGCCTTCATCTAAGTCTATTCCTGGTTTCATTCCCAATTTTAAGAATTCCTCTCTGGAAATTCCTAATCTTGGCCAGAAATCTTTAAAATATCTCTCAACTAAATCAAGTGGAAAAATATCATTTCCAGCTGGCACTGGTGTATGTGTTGTGAATACTGTTTTAGAACTTGCCATATCTCTCGCTACTTCAAAAGATACTTGCTTTTCTTTAATAATATTTTTAATAATCTCTAAATTTAAGAATGCTGAATGTCCTTCATTCATGTGGTATACTGTAGGATTTAAATTCAAATATTTTTTTAATAGATTAACGCCTGCTTGACCCAAAACAATTTCTTGACGAATTCTCATTTCTTGGTCTCCACCATATAAGCGTAACGTCACATCTCGATCTTCTTCGTTGTTTTTCTCTATGTCAGAGTCTAACAAATATAATTTTACTCTTCCTACATTGATTTGCCATACTTTTAAATATAATCTTCTTTTTGGAAATTTAACATAGATGGTTAAATCTTCTCCTTTTTCATCTTTTACTGGATGAATTGGCATGTCTTCTAAGGCAATATTATGATATTCGGTTTCTTGCTGTCCATAACCATTTATTTTTTGATTAAAATAGCCATTTTTATATAATAGTCCTACTGCTACTAATGGAATTCCTAAGTCACTCGCTGATTTTAAATGGTCACCAGATAAAATACCTAATCCTCCTGAGTAGATTGGTATGGTTTGGTCTAGCCCATATTCAGCTGAAAAATAGGCAATTAAATCATTTTTGTTTTCTGGATATTTGTTAGAAAACCATGTACTTTTACTGTTCATATAGCTTTCAAAGTTTTCTGCTATTTTGTCATATTCCTTTAAAAAAGCTACATCTTTTGCTACTTTTTCTAGTCTTTCTTGTGTTACATGTTTTAAAAATTTGACTGGGTTCTTGTCAGATTGCTCCCATAAATCTCTATCTATTTTTTGAAATAATCTTAAAAATTCCGTGTTCCATGACCACCATAAGTTATTGGCGATTTCTGATAATTTTTCAATTCTTTTTGGTAGTTGTGGATTTACTGTAATTTTGTTAAATACGTACATTGAAACGATTCCTCCTTTGTATTTTTTATTATCTTTTCTCCTGTATATTTTTGATAACTATATTATCTATTAAATACTTCTTTTTGTCAAATGTTTTTTTATGTTTTTTTGAATTTATCGGATAGAAAATTTTATTAAATAATTGTTACAAGTAAATTCTAGTAATTATCATTTAACAACCTCCACATCTCTTTCCCCATATTCCTCTGGCTTCAATCCAACCCTACTCTTCATGTAAAGAGAAATCAAAAGTACAACACCAGTAAATATAGCACCAATAAACAAAATCGCATACCTAATATTCATAAAATTCAAAGTAACAGAAGCTATATAAGAAACCATCATTCTTACTAAATTGTCAATAATTGAATTAGCAGAATAAATTTGCATTAATGTATCTGGTTTCACAAAATTAGCCATATATCTTTTTTTAATTATCTGATAAACTCCTTTAAAAATGTAAATAATTGTACACAAAACAGTAATCACCATAGCTTGCATTCTATAATCAATATTAATTAATGTAACACACCCATTTATCATCATGCTAAATGTGATACTTAAAGCAATCATTGTTAATAAGTGATTGGAATATTTCTTATTAAACTCATTAGCTTTTGCTGAATACATACCTTTTATAATTTCCATCAAAGCATTAATCATACCAATCATACTAGCTGATATAGTGATATCTTTTAATAAAGCTGTTCGATAAGTAGATTCTACGCATAATAGAGCCCATATCATTGCTATCATAAGAAGTAATGGCCTCATTCTTTTAGATTGAAAGATAAACGAAAAACCATGTTTTACATTTTCAATACTATTATTTTTTTCTACTTTCTCTTGATTTTCTATTTCATTAAAATTCATGGCAATAACTGTTGCAAATAAAATGCATAATGCACATAAAATTATAGGTATATAAGAATTAATTTCAAATAAAAATCCTGCTATTAATGTACTAGTTGCTCTAAAATAAGAATATTTAGCATATCCTTTTCCATCAATTTTTGTAAAAATTTCGCCATGTCTTTTCGTTTCTGGAATAGTACTATTTAGAAAAGTAGATTCTGTTATACCTTTTAAACCAAATCCCATTGCATTTATGGCTTTTGCAATCACAAATAAACCAAAGTAATTTCCCAACAAAATGGTTAGAATACCAACTAAGTTAAGCATGTTTCCCAGTACAATACTCTTCTTCTTTCCTATCTTATTCGGAATGACAACCACGATTAATTGTATCACAATAGAAAATGCCGCAAAAAAAGATTCCAGCAACACGACATCTGCTACTATCAATCCTTTCACTTGCATAAAGAAAAGTAATTCAATGACATAATAAAACATGAAATCTAACCCAAACATTTCATAGATTGGGTATAATTTCATGTTTCTCTTCCTCATAATGGCTTTTGTTTTTTCACTCATTCATTTCTCCTTCGTATTTTACATCTTCTAGAAAATTCTTACAATATCGTTATAAGTCACATATAATGATAAGGCAATTAAGATAGAAAATCCTAATAATTGTATATTCACTTCTGTCTCTTGTTTCATCGGTTTTCTTCGAATTGCTTCTATCAATAAAATTAAAATCTTCCCTCCATCTAGTGCTGGGATAGGTAATAAATTCGTTACTCCCAAAGATAAAGAAATCAGTGCCATCATTTCAAAAAACTCTTTTACACCATCTGTCTTGGCCACTACTTCAGAAATTCCAACTGGTCCCATCATTTGGTCTACTCCTACATTTCCTGTAAATAATTGTTTTAGATTATCCACAATAGATACTAGGAATTCCTGTGTTTGCATTCCACCATTGATGCATCGATTGACAAAAGTATCTTCTGCTGGTCGCAAATTGATTCCTAATATATAGCTAGTTTCATAATCTGGCACCAATTCTATCGTAACTTCCTCTTCTCCTCTTTGAACAATAAGAATCATAGTATCAGCATCTTTTTGACTGATTTCTTGCAAAGCAATATTTCTATCACCATTAATGCTAACTCCATTTACTTTTAATAGTATGTCATTTGCCTGTACTCCTTGGTTCTCTGAGCTACTACCTTTTTGAACTGCTACAATTTTACACTTTTCATCCAAGTAAATTCCTGTGACTTTAGATTTTATTTCACTTGGCTTTATATTATATTCTATAATTTCTCCATTTCTATCGATTTTTGTTTTAATCTCTTTCCCTTGTGATTTTTCCACTACTTCATTTAAGTCTGTTTTACTCTTAATCCCTTTACCATTTCCTTCTATAATTTTATCTCCTACTTGTAAACCTACTGTTTGAGCTACATACCCATCTAGTATTTCATCTATTTGATTCGAAATATAAGTTCCAGATGAAGCTGTTATGGTAAAATAAATTACAATAGCAAAAATAATATTAACCGTTGCCCCTGCTATTACAATTGCAATTCTTTTGGGAATACTTGCTTTCGAAAAAGACCTTTCATCCTCAGAAGCTTCATCTTCTCCCTCCATGCTATTATAACCACCAAGAGGAATCAATCTTAACGTATATTTTGTCTCTTTTACTTGCTTCTGCCATATCGCTGGACCAAAGCCAATCGCAAACTCATTTACTTTTACTTTGCAAAGTTTTGCTACAATAAAATGCCCTAATTCATGAATCGTAATTAAGACACCTAATAATATTATAATTTTAATCGCTGAAATTATAAAACCTATCAATTTTTTCCTCCTTTTGCACAATTTTTATTTTATATTTTCTATTGATTATTAAATATATAAATAATAAAATGCAGTGATGCACAGTTTGGGAGGGCACTTATTCATACAGATGAGCTAGACTAACTTCTATTGTTGGGAAATATAATTTCATTTATTGATATGATTAGTCTGACCAGTAAAGAACAAAATTTTATTATTTATATATTTAACAGCTTTTCTTACAATTTATATAAATTGCAAAAAAAGTTCGTCCCCAATGGCAATCACAATAAAGTAAATAATGCATACGCAAATGGTGATAAAAATATTAGACTATCAATTCGATCTAACATTCCTCCATGTCCTGGTATCAAATTACTATAATCTTTAATATCTACAAATCTTTTTATGCTAGAAGCTGAAAAGTCTCCTATTTGTCCTACTAAACTTAATATAATTCCAATTCCTCCTATAAATAGGTAGGAATAATTCATTTCCCAATAGGTATTAGCAAAATAAGTATAAACTAACATTAGTATTATGGCTCCGATTACTCCACCTATACATCCTTCAACTGATTTCTTTGGACTTACCTTACTAAATTTATGTTTTCCAAAATGTTTTCCTACAACATAAGCTGATATATCTGTCCCCCAAGCAGCAAACATAGCATACCATATTAGTATATTTCCATTTGGCATACCATTAATGAATGCTACAAACATAATAAAAAATACCACATAAAATATTCCGATAAAAGTATAAGCAATATCTTTAAAACTAGTTTTCATATCAGTTGCTATCACTTGTGCAAATAGAATCATTAAAATAGTTGGCACAGAAAGCGTTACTACCATATTTAAATATTCACTTGGTATGATATGAATAAATGCTATGCTAAGACAACTTACATACCCAATCCATTTTACTGGATTTGCTACTTTTTTAATGGCATTAAAATATTCACTCATACTAAGTATTGCTATAATTGCTAGTGCAATATCTACTACTATTTTATTCCCTAGTAAAAAGATTATTAATACTAGTGGAAATCCTAATAAACTTGATGTGACTCTTTTTACATCCATATCTTTTCCTTTCTCAGGAACTTTTGTAACAAGAGAGTCGCCCCTTTCTGTCACAAAAGTTCCTAGCTTGCTCCGAAATTTCTTGTTCTTTTTTGGTATTCTATAATAGCATTATCTAAATCTTCTTCTTCAAATTCTGGCCAGTTTTTATCAATAAATAAAAACTCTGTGTATACCAATTGCCATGGCAAGAAATTACTTAGCCTTTGTTCTCCACTGGTTCTTATTAATAAATCTGGTTCTGGCTCCCCCTTGCTATATAAATTATTTGATACTAATTGTTCTGTTATATCTTCTATTTGTAATTCATCATTTTTTACTTGATTGGCTATTTGTTTTATCGCTCTTATTAATTCGTCTCTTCCTCCATAATTTAGAGCAATATTGAAAGTAACTCCTGTATTGTCTTTGGTTCTTTCCATACAGTTTTGAATACTTTTCTGCATTCCACTAGACAAGGCTGAAATATCCCCCAATATTTTAACTCTGATGTTTTCTGTATCAGCTCTTTTAGCATAATCATCTAAATAATTTTGTAACAACATCATTAATGCTTTTACTTCATCTTCTGCTCTTTTCCAGTTTTCTGTTGAAAAAGCATAAACTGTAATATATTTTAATCCAATTTTATTAGCATATCGTACAATTTTCTCTAATGTTTTTGCCCCTTCTTTATGTCCATAACTAATTGGCTTTCCTTTCGCTTTTGCCCATCTTCTATTACCATCCATAATAATAGCAATATGTTTTGGCATATCCTCTTGATTGAATTGCATGATTTTTTCCTCCGTTCTATATATAAGTCATCTGTAAAAAACATTCTAGTTCTGAACAGCTAACCCATCTTCAAAATCATTTTTGAAATTATTTATTTCTATTTTGTATGTATAAAGCTAATTCTTTTAGAAATTCTGCCTTATCACCATATTTTTCTAATTTTTCTATTGCTTCTTTTGTAATTTTATCTAAAATATCTTTTGCTCCTTGTAAACCATATCGAGAAACATAGGTACATTTTTCTAACTCTTTGTCATTTCCTACTGGCTTTCCTAAAATTGCTTCATCTCCTTCTTCTGATAAGATGTCATCTTTGATTTGAAAAGCTAATCCTATTTTATCAGCATAATTAGATAGTCCTTGCAATTCTATTTCTGTACAATCTGCTAAAATCGCTCCCATTCTTACACATAATTTTAATAAAGCACCTGTCTTATTTTCATGAATATATTCCAGTTCTTGTTTCGTTATTTGCTTTCCTTCCCATTCTGTGTCAATATATTCTCCTGCAATCATTCGGTCAACTGCTTCTGAAAATTCATTTAGAATTCTAATTCTTTTAGCTGTTCTCTCTGTATCACTATTCAATAAATCTTGGCTTATTACATGATAAGCATCATTTAATAAGCCATCCCCTGCTAATATAGCTGTTGCTTCATTAAATTGCTTATGATTGGTTGGTTTTCCATGTCGGAAATCATCATTATCAATTCCAGGCAAATCATCATGAATCAAAGAAAAATTATGTACCATCTCAATTGCTACAGCATATGGCATACATTTTTCTATATCGTCTTTAAAAAGTTGGTAAGTTGCTAAAACTAAAACTGGTCTTAAACGTTTTCCGCCAGCCATTAAACTATATTCCATTGACTGATTTAGTTTCTGTTCTGGAGATTTTTGTTTTCTTACATATTTTTCTAGTTCTTGATTAATCTGCTGTTGATATTCTTTTAATTTTTCTTTAAAATCCATCAAAATTCTTTTCTCCTTAATAAAATAGTATAGACTAATTTCATTTCCCCACTTAATCCCGGAACCAATGGGGAATTGTCTCCATTTTTCTTCATTTGTCCCCATTCAATCCCAGAACCAATGAGGACATCAAAAGACAATTATACTGACATTACTTCTTTTTCTTTTGCTTCTAATATTTTGTCAATTTCCTCAATATTTTTATCTGTCATTTTTTGGATTTCATTTTCTGCTTGTTTTAATTCGTCTTCTGTCATCTCTCCTTCTTTTTGAGATGCTTTTGCTGTATCTATTCCTTCTCTTCTAATAGAACGAATGGCTACTTTTGCTTCTTCTGCCATTTTACGAACATCTTTTACAATTTCTTTTCTTCTCTCTTCATTTAATTCTGGAAAAGCTAGTCTTATTACTTTTCCATCATTATTTGGGTTTATTCCAATATCAGATGCTAAAATTGCTTTTTCAATTTCCTTTAAAACACTTACATCCCAAGGCTGAATGACAATTAATCTTGCCTCTGGTACAGAAATTCCACCTACTTGATTAATTGGTGTTGGTGTTCCATAATAATCTATTTTTATCTTATTTAAAATAGCTGGGTTAGCACGCCCTGCTCTTACCTCTGCCAATTTTTCTTGATAAACACTAATTGACTTTTCCATTTTTTCTTTTATGCTTGTATAATCCATAATTTTCCTCTCCTTCTTTTAAGACAGTTTAAAAATCTATCTCATTTGTTTTTTTACAAATTCAAGCTAGTAAATTGTGCAAGTTGCTGCTTTTTATTTTTTTATTCTCTGAGTTAAATGAAGCAAAATTAGTATATTGTGCATTCTTGGTAAGTTGTTCAAGCTGATGACATACGTTGGTACGTCAAAGTTTGAATGACTTAGCAAGAATGGCAAGATGCTGATTTTCATTCATTTAAGACACGATTGTTCCAATCCTCTCTCCCTTAACAGCCCTCACAATATTCTCTGGGTCTGCAATTCCAAAAACTAGTAATGGCATATCATTATCCCTACACATAGCGGTAGCAGTAGAATCCATTACCTTCAAGTCTTTTTCTAGTACTTCCATATAGGAAATCTCTTCATATCTTTCTGCTGTAGGGTCAATCTTTGGATCTGCCGAATAAACTGCATCAATTGACTTTCCTAACAATATAACATCTGCTTTAATTTCAGTTGCCCTAAGCACTGCTGCTGTATCAGTTGTAAAGTATGGATGCCCTGTACCTCCAGCAAATATAACAACTCTTCCTCTATTTAAATGTTTTTCTGCTTTTCTTTGTATAAAAGGTTCTGCTATTTCTCTCATCTCAATAGCTGTTTGTACTCTAGAATAAATTCCTCTTGCTTCTAAGGCATCTTGCAGAGCTAATCCATTCATAGCTGTTGCTAACATTCCCATATAGTCTGCTGTTGTTCTTTCCATTTGATGTCCTTGTCTTCCTCTCCAGAAGTTTCCTCCTCCTACTACGATAGCAACTTGTACTCCCATTTCCACTACTTCTTTTATTTTGTCACATATTTTTCCAACCGTTTCTACGTTTACTCCTGTCTTTTGTTCACCTGCTAAAGCTTCTCCACTTAGTTTTAATAGCACTCTTTTATATTTTGTATCGTGCAAATTCCCCACTCTCCTTAAACTATATTTTTGTCAAGGTTATTTTATCATAGATTACAAAAAAATACAGTATTTTTTTAAGATTTTCTTAATTTTTTGCTTATGTTGAATTAAAAAAAAAATTTTTCCTATTCACCAAGAAAAAGTCAGTGAAATTCACTGACTTTTCTTTGTTAGAATAGAATCTTTTCTTTCCTCTGTCAGATACAAAATGTATCTGATAGAGAATTGACGAAATTCCGTCTTATTCCGGCGCCATCGTTTTTTTACATTGTACTCTACGACTCTTTCGAATCGCATATCTGCCTCTTTTTCTACCTGTTCAATGGTACACGACTTCTTAGGCAATTTTTTTTGTGTTGCTTCACACCTTACAATATAACTGCTTCCATATTCATCGATGTCATATATCCTGATTTTTTCCACTTCGATAGATTCTTCCTCTTCAGTGGTGCCTCCAAATACTTTTATTATCATTATAAGAATAATAGAAACAAAAAAAATCACCATAAATCCTAACATAAAATCACTCCTTTCCAAGATGCTTGGTTTACAGTTACATCTATAAGTCCACAAATTGCCTAATGGCAATTTGATTATAAAGGAATTAATTTTACTACTTTTTACCATATTTCATTATAACACAACTTTATGTAAATATCAAGAAAAAAAAGAAAGTTGCCAAAAGTTCTATTAAAGTCTCTGGCAACTTTCTTTTTATTTCAATTGATTCATAACTTCTTCTGCGAAATTTTCTTCCTTTTTCTCGATTCCTTCACCTTTTTCAAATCTTGCAAACTCTACAACTTCGCTATCTGTTTCACTTAATAATTGATTTACCTTTTTATTTGAATCTTTTACAAAAGCTTGATCTACTAAACAAATTTCTTCATAGAATTTACCAATTCTACCTTGCACAATTTTTTCAGCAATTGCTTCTGGTTTTCCTTCATTCATAGTTTGTGCCTTTAAAATTTCCATTTCTTTGTTAACTCTTTCTTCTGGCACTTCTTCTTTTCTTACATATTCAGGTCTTGCAGCGGCAATTTGCATACAAATATCTTTTGCCACTTCACTATTTCCTTTTTTCATATTAACAAGAACAGCAATTTTTCCATCACCATGAATATATTTTTCTACTAAACTATCTGATTCAAATCTTGCAAATCTTCTAATATTCATATTTTCACCAATAGTAGCTATCTTATCAACTAATACTTCTTGTACTGTTTTTCCTGCTACTTCAATTGACTCTTGTGCCAATAATGCTTCTACATCAGCTGGATTTTTCTCTACAATTTGTTTTGCAATATTCATAACAAATGTTTTAAATTCTTCATTTTTACCAACGAAATCTGTTTCAGAATTAACTTCTACTACTGCTCCTGTTTTTCCATCTTCTGCAATATAAGCTTCTACTAATCCTTCTGCTGCTACTCTTCCAGATTTTTTAGCTGCTTTTGCAATTCCTCTTTCACGTAACAATTCAATTGCTTTTTCCATGTCTCCATCTGTTTCTGTTAAAACTTTTTTACAGTCCATCATTCCTGCTCCTGTTTTCTCTCTTAAGTCTTTTACTAAACTTGCTGTAACCATTTATAACTCCTCCTTATATATTAAAAATAAGTAGAGCAGATAGCTCTACTCTTTTCTCTAATTTTATGCTTCTTGTTCTTCTGTTGCTTCTTCTGCTGTCTCTGTTTTCTCTGCTACTTCTACTACTTCTTCAATGCTCATAGGTTCTTCTGTTTCAGCAACTTGTTCTTGTTCCATTTCTGGTTCAAAACTTTCTCCTTGTTTACCTTCAATAACGGCATTTGCCATAACATCAGCAATTAATTTTACAGCTCTAATAGCATCGTCATTTCCTGGTATTGGGTAATCCAATTCTTCTGGATTACAATTAGTATCAACTAATCCTACTACTGGAATCCCTAATTTTTTAGCCTCTAAAATAGCAATTCTTTCTTTCTTAGGATCAATTAAGAAAATAACTCCTGGTAACTTTTCCATTTCTTTAATTCCACCAAGATTCTTTTCTAATTTATCCATTTCTTTTTTCAATAAAATTACTTCTTTTTTTGGTAAGATATCAAATGTTCCATCTTCTTGCATTGCTTCTAAATCTTTTAATCTTTGCACTCTTGTACGGATTGTCTCGAAGTTAGTTAACATTCCTCCTAACCATCTTTGATCCACATAGTACATACCACATTTTAATGCAGCTTCTTTCATACATTCTTGTGCTTGTTTTTTCGTTCCTACAAATAAAATTGTCTTTCCTTCCTCTGCTTGTTCTTTGATAAAGCTATAAGCTTCATCTAATTTCTTTGATGTTTTTTGTAAATCGATGATGTGAATTCCATTTCTAGCTTGGAATATATATTCAGCCATTTTAGGATCCCATCTTCTTGTTTGATGTCCAAAATGAACACCTGCTTCAAGTAATTGTTTCATTGCAACTACTGCCATTTTAATTCCTCCCTTTTTGTTATTTCTTCCACAAAGTTTCTACATTCTTTAGGACCTAAATCTTAGGCACTTCCCTTAAAACTCTCTTTGTGTGATTAATACGTTCGCTATTGTATCATGTTCTGGCAATAATTTCAAGTGTTTTTTTAAATTTTATACTTAAAGCCTAATTTTTTGTTACTGTTCAGCCTTGCTCTTTTCTTTTTAGTGAGAAAGCTTACTATATATTTTTGAAATACCGCGTAAGCGACTAAACGAGCCTTGAGCGAGTACGATTGGAGCAACTTACAAACTAATATATTTGATTCTGGAAGTTGCGACATACAAGGTATAAAAAAATCATATAGTAAGCTTTCTCACAAGAACAACAAATAATAAGGCTGCCAGTAACAATTTTTTGGTTACACTTCATAGCTACCTGATTGGCAAAATTAAATACAGCTAAATTGTAACAGCTCCAATAATTCCTGCATCATTTCCTAAAACGGCAGTCTCAATTTTAATATCTCTTCTCTCCTCATCATTTTTATTTGCACTTTCTATTTCTTTTTTTAATCTTGGTAACAACACATCCCCAAAATATGCAAAACTACCGCCAATACCAACAACTTCAGGCTCAAAAATATTAATTAAATTCTGTATCCCAATACTTAAATTATCGATATATTCTGATACTACACTTTCGATTATCTGGTAATTCTTATTTTCTGGCTTATTCATTCGAATCATTTCTACTAATTCTTCCCCTCTTGTTGTCTCATCTAAATTCAATACTTCTCTCAATTTATTTTTAAAAGCTTTCATAGAAGCATATCTTTCGAAACAGCCTTTTCTGCCACAATGACATGGTATGCCATTCTTTTCAATCACCATATGACCAAATTCATAGCCAGGTTTCTTGCCAGCTTTTAACAACTTATGATTCAAAAAAGCTGCCCCTCCAATTCCAGTTCCTAATGTCAAAAATATACTTCTATCATATCCTTTTAAGCAACCATATGCATTTTCTGCTAAAGCTGCACATTTTGCATCATTTGTAATTTTAATTGGTACATTGATTGCTTGTAATCTTTCTACAATTGGATAATTCTGTATTCCCAAATTTCCAGAGTTCTTAATCACCCCATTTTCTGCCCAACCTGGAGTTCCTATTCCCATTTCACTTATCTCATATTCTTGCATCAATTGATTCACATTTTCTATCATATATTCTTCAATTGACTTTTTAAGATTTTGTTTTTCAACACTCGTCAATCTTTTCTCGTTTTTCTCTAAAATTTTGCCATTGTCATCCACTACACCAATAGCAATGTGGCTTCCGCCTAAATCAACTCCAATTTTCATTCCGCCTCTTCCTTTCTCTTCTGACAAAAATGTCGCAAAAGAAATATCTCCCATGCGACATCATTTTATACACCATATGCTGAGAACAAGAAGTTACCCATATAAACTTGAACACATGGCACTAATACAACTAATACAAAGAATATTAGTAAAATTCCAACAATTGCATAAACAATCTGTGGTAATAATTTCATAATCTTATTCATAATATTATCAATATCAATTTCCATATATTCTACCAATTTTTCCATCATTTCCGTTAAATCAGTCTGCATACCTATATTTAACATTTCAGTAATCATTGGTTTAGCTAATCCTGACTCTTCAAATGGTTGAATCCAAGAAGAACCAGTTACTAAATTATTAATTGACCTTTCTATAATAGAAAGCATAAACAAATTTTTAATTACATTTTTGCTAACATCTATAGCATCTTGTATTCTAACCCCATTTTTCAAATTTAATACCATTGCTTTAATAAATCTTGAAAAATCTATTGCAAATATTAAATCTCCAAAAATTGGCATCTTATATTTAAACTCATGAAAGTTGTATTTTCCTTTCGGTGTACGAATATAATAGATAATAGAAGCTATCACTATAATCAATATACTAGTTGGAATATACCAGTACTTAATCAATGTATTAACAAAGGCCTGAAACCATAGTGTAATAGCTGGTAGTGTGTCTTGTGTTCCCAACTCATCAAACACTCCTTGAATGGCCGGAATAGCAAACAATGTCCCTACTAATAACATGATAACTAATAAAACGAATTGTATGGCATTCGGAATTAAAATACTTTTTAATTTTATATTTAAAGCTTCTGTCTCATCTAAATATGTTACTGCTTGCTCTAAAGAGTTCGTAAGAGAACCAGACAATTCTCCAACCTTTATCATATTAATATAAATGTAAGGAAATATATCAGAGTAATATTCCATTGTTTCATACATATTCTCTCCTGCTTCCACACCAGCTAAGATATCCTCCAAAATCCCCTTAAAAGTCAAATTTTCAGTACTTTGGATAATGGTATCCAAAGCGTGAATATTATTAAAATTAGCCTTTTTCAATACATAAAAGTTTTGTGTAAATACAACCAAATCCCTTTGTGTTATTTTTTCGGACTTAGCAAAATATAAATTAATTTTTTGCTTCGTTGTTAGGTTTTCTTTCTTATTTCCCAACTGTGTTGTATTTACATTTTTCATAATTTCTTGTATATCTGTAACATTTCTTTTTCTTTTCTTCGTAGATTTTTGAACACGCTCAGAAAGTTTTTCAATTGAAATTGGTACTAAATCATTGTTTTTAATCGATTGAAGCAAATTTTCTTTACTAGAAGCTTCTACTTTGTTCCTCACCACAATTCCAGTCTTTGTTAGAGCCTTATACATATATATAGGCATTTTTTTAATCCTCCTATCTTGCTTATTTATCGTGCCTAATTCTCAATTGCATAATTGTCCTATTTAATCTTTCTAGGTTTTTCTCCTCAATTTGAGCTTTTGCTTGGTCTAACGTAATTTTATCTTGAACAAAAAGTTCTGCTAAGGAATTAATTAAACTAATACTTCCTTTTTCTGCACCAGTCTGTATAGCATCTTCGATTTCTGAGACACTCAATTTATCTTTACGTATAATACCTGATACTATATTATCAACTACCATTACTTCTGGCACTAATACTAATTTTTCGTTTGTTCCAGGCAATAATCTTTGTGAAATAACTAGTTTCAATAAGGCAGATAGCAAGTATTTAATCATTCGTTGGTCTCTTACTTCATAAAAATTTATGATTCTATCAATTGTCTCTGCACAAGATTTTGTATGCAAAGTTCCAATTACTAAGTGTCCAGATTCTGCTGTTTCAATGGCTGCTTCCATCGTCTCTCGATCACGTATCTCTCCAATTACTAAAATATCACTATCTTCTCTCAAAGAATTTTGAACACCATTACTAAATGTCAAGCTATCTTTTCCTATTCCAACTTCTTTTTGCACAATTACTGAATTTTTAGAATGATGCTTATACTCAATTGGATTTTCTAATGTAATAATTTTTTTATTTTGGTTTTCGTTAATATAATTGACTAAAGCATTCAAAGTTGTGGTTTTACCAGAGTTAGTTTTACCAGTAACCAAAATTAATCCTTGTGTTTGATAAGTCATTCTTCTTACAATATCTGGTACTCCTAACGATTCATAAGATGGTAATTCATCTCGAATTAGTCTCAATGTACAAATTGGAATATCATCTGATAAGGAAAGATTAACTCTTAAACGAATATCTTTATATTCATAAGACATATCTAATCTTCTAGCTTCATTAAAAATTGTATCTTTACCAACATTTCCTTTTATAAAGTAATCATATACTTCTGACATATCCTCTGGTGTTAAAATCTCACTATCTGGTACAGGTACTAATGTTCTCGCAATTCTAAGCATAGGTTTATTATCACAGACAAAGTGTACATCAGAAGCCTCCAACTGCATCGCTTTATCTAATATTTCATTTAGATTCATAATATCCTCCTTTACATTCTAAAAAAATAGTAACTTTCTATTTAATTCTTCCAATGTTGTATATCCATCTATAACTTTCCTAATTCCATCAACTATTAATGGCTCGTAGGATTGTTGTAATGCAATTCTTTTTATTTCTATACTTGATTTTCCTACCATGATAGCTTCTTTTAGGTCATCTGTTAAATTAAGAACCTCAAATATACCAATTCTATCATAATATCCTGTATTATTACAGAATTTACATCCTGGTGTTTCATAGGTTGTCCCACTTAAATCAAATGTAACATTATATTGTTCGCCAACTTCTGTTATTATTTTCTTTTCTTGACTACTAAACTCTCTCTGTATTGCACATTTAGGACATACTCTCCTTACTAATCTTTGTGAAATTGATGTTGCTAATGTACTAGCAATATCATAATCAGAAAGTCCTAATTTTCTTAACCTTGTAATAACCTCTATACTATCAATAGTGTGTATAGTAGATAATACATAATGACCTGTTTGTCCTGCCTGAATAGCTATTTCGCCAGTTTCTTTATCTCTAATCTCTCCTACTAAAATAATATCTGGATCTTGTCTCAATACATTTCTAAGAGTACCTGAAAAAGTAGATTTATTTTCATCAATTTCAATTTGATTTAGTCCAGGAATTCTTATTTCTACTGGGTCTTCGATTGTTGTAATATTGATGGTTGGACTATCTAAACGAGAAATAATACTATATAAAGTCGTCGTCTTACCTTCTCCAGTTGGTCCTGCTATAATAGTTATACTATTCCTTTTATTAATCGTTTGATTTAATTTTTGCTCTGTCCCTGGAAATCCTAATTCAAATATATCTTTAATATTTGTCTCTTTCTTTAATAGTCTTAAAACAAATTTCTCTCCATATAAGTTTGGTTGTGATGATACACGGATATTATAATCTTCATACAATAAAATTCTACCATCTTGTGCTTCTTGTTTTTCCTGATGCATATTCGAAATAGCTTTTAATCTTCCTATTAGTTGTGATTGTTTCTCTTTCTTAATCTTAGCAGCAACAAATAATTCACTATCAATCCTATATCTGATTCTTACATAATCTTTCATTGGCTCTATATGAATATCGCTAGCCCTTCTTTTAATACCTGTTCGAATGATACTATCTACTAAACTGACAGCGGTTTCATTACTATCTGAATCAACTTTTAAGTCAACAATTGGTTCATTATCTGCAGTTCCTGTCGTTCCCATTGTTTCCATAGTTTTCAATATCTTGATAATATCACTTTCAAAAGTAATATAAGAATCCATGGTTAATCCCTTATTTAGTAATAACATTCTAATTTCATTTACACTTTTAATATTGCTCGTATTTGCAAAACAAACTTTTACTTTTCCTAGTGTTGCTTCAAAGGGAATTACTTTATGCTTTTTTGCTACTTCTATTGGAAAATAATCTGTTACTTTGACTTTTATTTTATCTCCACCTACTAAAAGAACTCCCTTTTCTCCTAATATATCTCCAATAGCTTCTATTAATATACTAGGTTCACATACTTCTAAATGATATAAAATATCCCCTATTTTTTTATTTGGATGTTCTTTTTGATATTGTAAAGCAGTTTCAATATCTTTTTCTTTTACAACACCTCTTTTTACTAATTCCACTCCAATTGGTTGTCTTCTTCTCGTCTCCATTACATAACTCCTTTCTGTTTATTTTCTAATCTTTTAATGTATACTCTACATTTTTCTCTTCTGCGGTTCCAATTTTCATCGTAACAGCTACTACGTTTTTTCCGTTTTTTATTTTAGCTTCGAAAATGCACTTTTCAACATCATTACATATTTTCACATAATCTCTATAAATACCTTTATTTTCTGAAACATAAGTGTATTGCACACCATTATCAAATACTAAATAATCTTCCCCCCATTCCAATACTTTTAAATTAGTATGATTCACTTCATCTGAGAAAAAGCTATTAAATCTAGTATATTCTGTAAGTGGATTAATATTGTTAGAAAGTATACTTGTATTGCTATAAAAATACGCACTAACAATTGATACAATTGCCACTACAATTACCATAACAATAATATAGACAGTTAATGAAATTAGTGTGATACCTTTTTCTGATTTCATTCTAATTCTCCTTTGCTATTATTGTAGAAAGCTCTACTGACTCTTGTTCTCCTTTAAACATATACTGAATTTGTACTGTAATTTTTTTTACAATATCTATTCTTTTGGTTGAATCAATATCATGATAATCTTCAACTATTATCGTTCTATAATATCCTTGTTCTATCTCTGTTGTTTCTCGATATGTTGTATCTTCTGTTGTAATATCATTCCATGTCTTATTTTTAATCAACTCAATCTCTGCTATCGCAATCTCAGTTGCTTTTGACTTTAATTCTACTTCCTTAGAAGAACTATTAACTCTATAAGATAAGGTAGCAATAAATGAGACAAATATAAATAGTACAATAACCGAAATTACTATATCAACCCCTACATATCCTTTTTCCTTTTTCATTTTTACTTCCATTCCTTTCGAAATCCTTAAAAGCTTCTATGATTAAGTATCAATACAAATATCAATATAATGATATTAAATACTCCTAAAAAGAATCCAATACTTAATTGATTTGCCATTTGTTTTTCTGACTTCTTATTTTTCCTATTTTCTTTCATTTTAGAGAATATTAAATAAAAGAAAATAGCTAATAGCGTAAATATAATTCCTTTTTGCGTAATATATTCTCCTGTAAAAATCATCATAGTAACAATCATTAATAATATTCCAGTAACATAACTATTTTTCGCATATCTTTTCAAGGTGACTGTATCTAAAATTAAAATAATTATGTATAAAATTAAGTATATACCATATCTATATATATTAGTTTGTTCTACTATGTATAGATATACCATATACATAATAGATATTACAATCCCATAAATAGACACCAATTTATCAATTTTTCGATGTTCCTTATCAATTCCGACAAATCAGAATAATAAAAGTCACATACAAGATTAAGAAAGAATACTGTGCTATCATTATGCTATTTAAATCTTCTAAATTGAATTTTACTAAAAAAGCAATTAATACAAATAGCATTCCTGAAAGTATCTCTAAAATAAGATATCTAGGTCTTATTTTTTCTTCACAATATCTGCATTTTCCCTTCAAAAACAAATAACTGAGTATTGGAATTAAGTCTAAAAAGCCTAATTTGTGATTACAATTAGGGCAATATGAATGGGTATGTATAATATCTTGTCTCTTTGGAATTCTATATACAGCTAAAGTATAAAAGCTTCCAAATAATGTTCCTATCATAAATAATACTAAGTAAAAAAATAAATTCATGTTTTTTCCTTTTCTGCCTTATTTTAAATCTAGCCTTACACACGTAGTGTGCGTAAGGCCATTTATTTTGTCATTATTTCAAAATTTTAAAACTAAGGTTGTACAGTTGTATTTGTATCATCTGTATCTGGTGTCGTTGTTAATTCATGTGAACTTTCATCTACATCAAAACGATAACTAGCTGTACGTCCTGAACTAGCAAGGTCAATAATTCCGCAAACTTGTCCATCAGTCGTTGGTGCTAGTGGTGATTCTGATTCAGTACCTATAAGAATAGATGCTGATTTACACTTCATAAAAATCCCAGTAGCTTTACCAGTTGAATCTTTTTCTAATGTAACAGTCCACTCAGAACCATTACCAGCAAAACCTTTTAAGTCTTTTGTAACTAATGTTTCAAGAGCTTGTGAATTCGTATTAGAAGTTGCATCATAAGATGTATCATTTGCAAGATGAGCAGCAATTTCAGTTCTTACAGCCATATAAGCAAGTCTCATTTGTTCATCTGCTTCACGATAAGCAGTATTAGATCTAGCCTTTTGTGCATTAGTAATAATACCGTTATCTCCTGTTAGCATAGCAATAGCTATCCCTGCTAAAATTAATAATACTATAATTGTAATTACCAATGCAATTAAAGTAATACCTTTTTGATTTTTCATCATGTTTTTCCTCCTTTTTATTATATAATATATCTTTTGTCTTATATGAATTTAATTCATATAACATAAATAACAAATTATTTAGTTCCTTTATCTTGGAAGAAATGTCCTCCAGATGTAGTTGTATCTTGTGAACTTTCTGTAGCACTAGGCTGTGAACTTGAACTTGGTGTGTTTGTCGTAGTTGGGGTACTTGAGGTTCCTGAACTATTAACTACATTATTTGTAATTGTAGTATTTCCTTGTATTTGATTGTCTTCTGTCTGAGCAACATTATTAGATACAGAAGAATTTGCTGTTGTCGTATCTGTCCCATTCGTAGTTGTAGTTTCCGTCGTAGTTGTTTCATAAGAAGAAAATGGATTCGCTTTTCCTGGTTTGTAGTCTTGTATACTTGTATAATTATTTAAATCGGTAGCATCAACCTCATAAGTCATAATAATTTGACTTTCATCTATGCTTGAACTATTGGCCAATTCTTTCTTCACATCATTCGGTGTTGAATAAGATACTGGGTTTGGAATTGTCTTTGTCATCGGAACATATTCATATAATAAAATTCCTAATAATAAAATAATCGCCAAACATAATAACAACATAATAATTATTTCTTTTACAATTGTTTTAGCCATATCTATCTCCTTTATCAATTTAATGAATTGTCATATTATTTAGTAAATTA
Source organism: uncultured Clostridia bacterium (assembly GCA_949280815.1). Lineage (GTDB taxonomy): Bacteria > Bacillota > Clostridia > TANB77 > CAG-508 > CAG-269. The sequence goes on from CASDJM010000005.1 coordinate 50,806, forward strand.
CCTGTGACATTTACCTCATTTTTTATTGCATTGCTTTTATTTGTAGAATTTGTACTATTGGTGTTAGTCGTATTGCTTTTGTTACTATTTGTTGTGTTTGTGTTTGTGTTTGTTGTATTACTATTATCTGTATCTTCTGTTTCTTCTGTCTCATTTATTTCTGACATCTCTTTAATAAATATATCTTTGCATATAAATGTCGCTTGTAAATTTTCACCTGAAGCAGTTGGTATCATTTTAAACTCTTCAATCTGAAATCCTAAAGTACTATCATTTTCAATATCTGATATAAAATCAGTAATAGAAATATAACTACCATTAACTGTGAATTTCAAATTGTAACTATCATTTGCATTTCCTTGCACAATGTCCATTTTAATGACAGCTCCTTCAGTTGTTGCATAATTTCCTAATTTAACCCACAAAGCTTCAATTTCATATCTTTCAATCTGACCAGCAAGTTGTATATCTTCTTCTGAACTTATTTCCGTCATTTCTTCATAATCTTCTTTAGCTTCTTTTAATCTTTTGCTACTTTCTTGTACTGTAGTCAGTACCTGCCTATAATCTTTTTCTGCCAATTTACTAGCCTCTTGTATCTTGGTATCTAATTGACCATTTTTTGTTTTCATATCTGCGTAACTAAGCACTTCTATGCCTCCTACTTCAAATCCATTTAAACCAATATAGATAGAAAGTGCTAATAATAATCCAATTAGAATTAACATTAATAGTTTTTTCATGGCAAATCTCCTTCTATTTTAACAGTAACTGCACTATTATCTTTTTGTCCAGCTGTTGATATTACATTAGTTAAAATTACATCTGTTTTTATTTTGGCTTTTAAATATCCTAGTTGTTCATATTTATTAGATCGTGCATTGATAACAATATGTGTATCTGATGGATTTTCAATCGATGTTAACTGAACATCTTCTGGTACAATTGACATGATTTGATTTAATAAATTTGGTATGGCATTTCTAGTTTTATTTTGATCTGTTATTTTATTGTTAGCATCTTCTAAACTTTTTAACATAGTTGTATACTCATTAATTTTGCTATTCATTCTTTCATTATCACTATTAGCCAGTGCAATTTGCTCTCTTGTTGATGTAATATATTCATCGGCTTCTTGACGTTTACTATTTATCTGATTTGCTAGCAATCCTGAAAAACCAGTATAGATAATAACTAACAATAAAAGTGCCATAGCAATCCTTAAAAATCCTGTTTCTACTTTATCTAATGGTTGTCCTAAGTCCCAGTTAAAGGTTCCTCCACTTCCCAGTGAACCTAAATCCATTTCTAGGTTTAATAAATCTGGAAGTTTTTCACCAAAATTTTGATTTTTAAAGTTTAAACCTGCAATTCCTTCTCCTATTCCCATCATTCCCAATGCAATAGCAGAATTCACTTCCATATAATCTTTGATACTAATGTCATTTGTAGTCCCAATAAAATATGGTTTTAATAATTCGCATTGCACATTTTCTAAATATTCTTGAAAATACAAGTCAATATTGTTAATTAATGCTGCTGTACCAGTAATATAAACTTTATTTATTTGAGTCCCATAACTGTTTATCATATTTTTTATTTTACCTACTATTGTATAAAGTGTTGGCATAATATCTTCTAAATAATTAGATTGTTGTTCTTGTAGTTCTCTTCCTTCTGATGTATAAATTGTTGTATTTTTACAAATCTCATAAGAATTTAAATAAGAATTTTCTTTCAAGTTTATTTTAGACAAAAAATCCTTACTTCCTTGTTCTATTTTGTCTACACTATGAATTTTGCTATTTAATATAGTTGTGACTACTGTGCTATCTTCTATATTAACAACAATAGCATTTTCATTTTTTCCTATATCAATTAAGTTCGGAATGGCCATAGATATTGGAGATACATTTGATACTTTATAACCAGAAACTTGTTGTATTGTTTTATTTAGTTCCATTTTATTTTCTGCTATATGGATTACTCTTATTTTGTCATCTTGTGTTCCAGCTACTGCATATCTACTTTCAAATACATCAGGGCTATATCCCATTTCTGCACAATAAGATTCAAATTCTGTCTGAACTGCTTTTTGTAAGTCATTTTTTGTTAATAGTGCAAACATATTAAAGTAGTTGTACATTTCTTCAGACAAATTGATACTAATTGGTGTTTTTTGACTATATGTTTCTTGAATTACTTGCTCAATAGCAGGTCCAATTTTATCATAAAATTTGATTCCAAATGCTTCTACTCTTATTGCGTTACGCCCTTTTGAAACTTTTGCATATTTAATTAAATGTTTCTCAATGTATAGCCCTAGGCAACTTGCATTCGCCATCATTTTCTCCTTTTTTAATTAATATATATTTTTATTTTCTACAAATTTGCAAAATTCATACTTGAATTTTTTACACATTTCTTCAAATATAGTTATATTTTATCTTTATTTGCCAAAAAGTCAATATATTTAACATACTTGTAAAGAAAACGTAATACTTTTGTAATACTATTTTTAACTTTATTTTTTTCGCATTTTACAAAGAAAAAATCCATCGGTTTTTTCATTTTGAAAAACTTGTATAAATTTATCTTTTTCTACAAAATTTTGAATAAATTCCTCTTTCTTATTACATATCTCTTTTATCTCAAAATTTGGATTATCTTTTATAAATTTATAAATCACTTCTTCATTTTCTTCCTTTAATATACTACAAGTTGAATATACCATTTCTCCACCAGATTTCAAATAATTGGAACAATTTTCTAATATCTTTTGCTGAACCTTCGTTATTTCTTCTATATCTTCTTCTTTTCTTTTCCATTTAATATCTGGTTTTCTCTTTAACACGCCAATCCCTAAGCATGGTACATCTAGTAAAACTTTATCGAAATATTGATTATACATTTCTTCATAAATAGTAGCATCTTTCACTTCTGTGGTGATAATATCAATTCCCAATCTCTGTGTAGCCCTATCAACTAATTTAATTCTATGTTCATGTAAATCCCATGCCCTGATTTCTCCTTGATTTTTCATTAATTCTGCCATATAAGTAGTCTTTCCTCCTGGACTACTACAAGCATCTAATACTTTCTCATCATATTGTGGATTTAAGAATTTGGAAATATATCCAGCCATCTCATCTTGAATAGTAAACTTTCCATCTTGAAATTCTTTTAATTTTTCAATATTTTTCACTCCCTCTAATAATAAGAAATTTTCTAGTTCTGCTTTTTCCGCACATATCCCTTTTTCTTTTAATTCTTTCATTAATAATTGCCTATTTGTTTTTAATGTATTTACTCTAATATATAATTTTGGTTTTAAATTAGAAGCTTGACAAATCTGTTCCACCATTTCAATATTATCTTGTTTTAATAATCTTTCCACAATCCATACTGGCATAGATGTTGTTTTAGAAATTCTTTCTACATCATTTTTTATTTCAAAAAGCATCTCATAATCCTTTTTCTCTATTTTTCTGAGAATTGCGTTTACAAAACTACTACTTGCTCGATGTCCATATCTCTTTGCCAATGCAACTCCTTCATTAACAGCTGCTGACTTTGGAACCTTATCTAAAAATAAAATCTGATACACACTCATTCTCAAAATATTTAAAATCCAAGGAGATATTTTTTTCATTTTTATATTAGAATACTTTTTAATAATCTCATCTATTGTTAATCGCCAAGAAGTCGTACCATAAACAATTTCAGAAATAAAACCAACATCTCTTGAATCCATCTCGCCAGAATTCTTTCTTGCTTCTTTTAACATTTTATCTAATGCAATATTAGAATATGCTTCGTTTTTATCAATATCGTAAAGCACTTTCAATGCTATTTCTCTCATTTTATCCATCCCATCTTTTCCTTTCTTTGTCCCACTGGTTCCCCACCGGTTCCGGGATTGAATGGGGACATGCCAAGCAATGCTGTCAACTTACGGTTTAATCTATTGTTTTGCAACACCGCGTAAGCGAACAAATGAGCCTATGACGAGTGCGATTGGAGCAACCTACACAGGCTTTTATTCAGTAGATTGCAACACACAAGGTGTAAAAAAATAATGATTACACCGTAAGTTGACAGCATTGCTTGGCATGTCCCCATTCAATCCCGGAACCGGTGGGGAATTTTTTGATTTTTTACGATTATATAATTTTTTAATAATTTTTTCCACTCGTTCTGTATATTTTTTCTAAATTTCGGAAAAGATACTTTTAAAAGATTTTTTTGGAGGTCGATTATGGATATAAAAAAGCATTTAATGATAACTGGTAATTCTAGTGTTTCTTGGAAGGACGCTATTGTAAAAGCAATAGCAGAAGCTTCCAAAACAATTGATTATTTATCAGAAGTAAAAATCATAGAGCAAAGAGCTAGTATTGATGGTGACAAAATTGTTGAATATTTTGTAGATTTAGATATTAGTTTCTCTCTCGATTTAAATAGAAAAAAGAATTAATTAGGAGGTATATATGAGTACAAACCCATTAGAAACCAAACAAACTTATCAAGATTATGTAGATAAAAAATCCCCTAACTCTCCCCTTTTAAAAAATTGCTTTAATGCCTTTTGGGTAGGTGGACTAATTTGTAGCATTGGACAAGTTATACTTAATATATGTAAAGAAAGAGGATTTGATACACAAACTTCAGGTACAATTGTTTCCATTTTATTAATTGGAATCTCTGCCTTTTTAACAGGACTTAATTTGTTCAATAGAATAGGAAAATTTGCAGGAGCTGGCTCTTTGATTCCTATCACAGGATTTGCTAATTCGATTGTATCACCTGCTATGGAATACAAATCAGAAGGATATGTTATGGGTGTCGGTGGAAAAATGTTTACTGTTGCTGGTCCTGTTTTAGTATTCGGTATATCAGCTTCCATCTTAGTAGGAATTGTATATTTAATATTCAATACCCAAAGCATGACTTTAGTTTAAGGAGATGATATCTTGGAAAAGTTAGGAAAACAAACAATAAAATTCAATACCCCACCAACAATTTTGGACTGTGCTTCCATTGTTGGTCCAAAAGAATCCCAAGGACCTTTAGCTAAATATTTTGATCAAACATTAGATGATGAATTTTGGGGTGAAAAAACTTGGGAAAAAGCAGAAAGTAAAATTATAAAAGAAACTGTAAATACAGTTATTTCAAAATCTGGTGTAGCAGCTAACGAAATTGATTGTATGTTCGCAGGAGATTTATTAAATCAGTGTATTTCTTCTTGCTTCGGCTTAAGAGAATTAAGTATTCCATTCTTTGGTGTATTTGGAGCTTGCTCTACTTTTGTAGAATCCATGTGTCTAGGTGCAATGGCTATTGAAGCCTTTGCTAACAATGTATTATGTGCTACTTCAAGTCACTTTTGTAGTGCTGAAAAGCAATTTAGATTTCCTTTAGAATTGGGAAACCAAAGGCCTCCTACAAGTCAATGGACTGTTACAGGTTCTGGTGCAGCTATTTTGACAAAAGATGGACAAGGTCCTTATATTACTCATATCACACCTGGAAAAATTGTAGATATGGGAATTAAAGATGCGAATAATATGGGAGCCGCTATGGCACCTGCTTTTGCCGATACTTTAATCGCCCACTTTTTAGACACAGGAAGAAATCCTAGTTATTATGATGCAATTATCAGTGGAGATTTAGGACATATTGGAAAAGAAATCTCAATCGATATCGCAAAATCGCAAGGCTATAATATTAAATCAAATTATAATGACTGTGGTGTTCTAATCTTTGATAAGAATGCACAAGACACACACTCTGGCGGTAGTGGTTGTGCATGCTGTGGAACTGTATTCTCAGGTTATTTATTTAAACAATTAAAAGAAAGAAAGATGAAAAAAATATTACTAATTGCAACTGGAGCTCTTACTAATTCAACCACTTCTCAACAGGGAGAAACCATTCCAGGAATTGCACATGCAATTAGCATAGAAGTCTAGAAAGGAGCAAATCTTATGGATGTTAATTGGGCTAACGTTTTTGATTGGATGATGTTATTAAAATGTTTTGTAACTGGTGGTGTAATTTGTATTATTGGACAAATTTTAATCGATAAGACCAAGCTTACCCCAGCTAAGATACTTGTTATTTTTGTTACAGCAGGTGCTGTACTTGGCGGTTTAGGAATTTATCAGTATCTAGTTGATTTTGCAGGTGCTGGTGCTACTGTTCCTCTTACTGGTTTTGGCTATAATCTTGCTAAAGGTGCTATTGAAGGAGTTCAACAAAGTGGTTTAGTTGGTAGCTTTACTGGTGGTGTAAAGGCTGCTGCTGGTGGAATTGCTGCTGCTGTATTCTTTGGCTATCTAGCTTCTTTAATTTCAAAGCCTAAAATGAAAAAACAATAAAAAAAGCATATCAATTATGCTTTTTTTGCTACTTCAGCAATCTCTGTAAATGCCATTGGATCTGTTACAGCGATTTCTGCTAACATTTTTCTATTAATAGTAACATTTGCTTTTTTCAATCCTGCAATCATTTTGCTATAAGTTGTTCCATTCATTCTTGCTGCTGCATTAATTCTTGCTATCCATAATTTTCTAAAGTTACTTTTCTTATCTTTTCTTCCTACATAGCTATATGCTAAAGATTTCATAACTGCTTGATTAGCATTTCTAAATCTATAACTCTTTGCTCCATAGTATCCTTTTGCTTGTTTTAATATCTTTTTATGTCTTGCTCTTGTCGTTCTAGCTGTTTTTACTCTTGCCATTTATTTTCACCTTCCTTTTTTATAGTAATTAATTACCGTAAGGCAATAATTTTTTGATTGTATTTTCACATGTTTTATCAGCATAAGCATTTTGAATCTTACCTGATGTTTTTTGTCTTTTTGTTTTATTTGCTAATAGATGTCTTCTGTTTGATTTTGTTCTTTTTACTTTTCCTGTAGCTGTCAAAGAATATCTTTTTTTAGCAGCTTTATTGGTTTTTAATTTTGGCATAATGCTATCTCCTTTCGTTTTATTACTTTTATATGTACAGATTTTATTTATCTGCTTTTTTAGCTAAAATAGTAAACATATTTCTACCTTCTAATTTGGGTGATTTTTCAACAGTTGCAATATCTTCTAATTCTTGAATAAATTTATTTAATACCACTTCTCCTGCTTTTGAGTTATTTACTTCTCTCCCTCTAAATCGAACTGTTATTTTTACTTTATTTCCATCTGTTAAGAACTTTCTTGCATTTTTACATTTAAAACTAAAGTCATGTTCTTCAATATTAGGAGTTACTCTTAACTCTTTTATTTCAAGAACTTTTTGCTTTTTCTTAGCTTCTTTTTCTTTTTTTGCTTGCTCAAATTTATATTTTCCATAGTTCATAATTTTGCAAACTGGTGGATTAGAATTAGGCGCAACTAATACTAAATCTAAATTCTTGCTTTCTGCTTTTCCTAAAGCTTCTTCAAATGATATTACTCCTGCTTTTTGTCCATTATCCTCTATTAATTGTATCTCTTTAGCTCTTATTTGTCTGTTGATTGGTAAATCTTGTTTGATTGAAAACACCTCCATAAAAAATTAAAAATTTGACTTGTTACAAGTCAAATCAAAATAAAACTCGAGCATACTGCTCTAAATTTATTTAATTTCTAACCTTTTTCCATCTTTAGAATCAGGTGAGAAGTTTGACTTCTTCTTGTAACATTTAGTATTATATACTATTTGGTACAATTCTGTCAAGCATTTCTTAATTTTTTTCATTTTTCTAGCTACTTTATGTTACTGGTCAGCCTTGCTTTTTTCTTTTTAGTGAGAAAGCTTACTATATTATTTTGAAATACCGCGTAAGCGATCAGCTAACGCGTACTGCCACTGTAACAAGCAAAGCTTTAACAGTGGATAGCAAAACGAGCCTTAAGCGAGTTCGATTGAGCAACTTACAGACTTATATATTTGATTCTGGAAGTTGCGACACACAAGGTGTAAAAAAATCATATAGTAAGCTTTCTCACAAGAACAACAGATTATAAGGCTGAACTGTAACTACTTTATTACAATTAAAATTTAAAATAAACATCACTTTGAAAAATCTCCTCTGTGATGTTTTCTACACTTGTCTCTCAATCATATCTTGAACATTGTTCTTCCAAGACAGATTCTTTAACTCTTTTTGTATTACAATGCTACTCATTAACTAAGACCACGCGAAACGAGATGTATGGTTTCTCACTACCTATTTCGTAGTGGAACGCGAAAACCCCTGCTCTCTCTCTATTACTGAAATCACCTCCACGTTCGAAGACAGGAAATTCTGAATAAGGGAAGTTAGTATAGTCATTGAACCACCCTTCAGAACCACTACCACTCGAAGATGTCTCTAAAATCGCATCTCCATATCCGTAAGTTGTACTCATCAGACCTTTATAGGTATTATAATTATCGATACTACTATCACTTGAAGAATTATATGGGTACACCGTTGCATATTTAGTACTTTTATCTTTATATCCATTTGCATTGGCTGTTGCTAAAGCAAATGAGCTTCCATATTTATTTATATTTGCATGTCCATTTGGGATATAAGCCGATACAGATTCATTTGCTCCTCCATTTAAGTCATAAATCCCAAAAATATTTCCAGTTGAACTTGCTTGCATTCCTTTCATTGTATTATAAAAATAATTTGATGCATCTACTCCTCTTCCAGTGATATACTCCCCACTCCTATTAATATCTACCTCATGTCCATTTCTTCCATATTGACTATGGGTTAAATATGCTACTGCTCCCCATTCACTATTTTTCATCATATGACTTTCTTTTGCTCTATCGTAATTATATGCTGTTGTATAACTATCTCCAATTGTTATATTTCTCCAACTTTGAACTTCTGGTACTACTTTTAAGATAGTACTACTTCCTGTTTCACTTGCTGTAGCATCACTATGGCTAGTTTCATATTTTCCAACCCATATTCCTGATAACTCTTTGTCCCATTCTCCATTTTTAAAGTTATTACTCGTACCATTTGTAAAGGCTGGATGAATTTTATATCCTTCATCTGGCGTCGTTTGCGTCGTTGCTATGAATTTTACATCTATTTTTCCTGCTTCGCTGGTTCCTTCTCCGCTTAATATTTTATATTCATATCTTGGAATCCATACAAAATAACTGTCTGCTCCATCTTTTGTTATTTTAACGTTCGCCCATTTACTTGTCTTTGAATCCGTTGTGTTATCTCCTGCTACATAATTATACCAATTATTCCATTCTTCTTGTGTACTTGTAGCTGTTAGTGTTTTTTCATTATTAGATTCATCCCAATATACTGCTGTCATCCCTTCCACTAAGTTTGGTCTACTTCTATTTGCTTGATTATCGCTAATAGGTTCAGATACGGTCTCTTTCTTATGTCCTACTTTATCAACTGTTAATACATGCAAATAATAAGTTCCTGCTCCTTGATAATCTAAGGATATCGTTTGTGAATTCGTTGTAAAAATTCCTCCTGTATATTTCGTTTCATCTATTCCTATTTCAGCACTATTTGTTGAATAAATCCACTTACATTTTGTAATATCTACTCCACTTCCATTAGTGTTATCACTTTGCTCTACTTTTGCCGTGATACCGTTTCCTGCATATAGGGTAATCGTTGCACTATTAGGTTCTGTTTTATCAATATTAGTTATATTAGCCGTGGCATAATTTCCCGCATTGGTTCCATCCCATAATCTAGCATAGATAACTCCAT
>CASDJM010000006.1 GCA_949280815.1 uncultured Clostridia bacterium
CAACAGTAACAGGATATACTTGTCAAAATAGTGCAGGAGTAAATGCATGGAAGATATTCTATGCAGATACAAATAATATATACTTGATTGCAGATGATTATATAAGCTATGCCTATGCACCAAAAGGAAAATGTGGACGTTCTTTAGCGAAAGGGGATACAGATTATAAATTATATTTTACTAATATAGTAAGGGATTATGTAGGTTCAAGTGATATAGATGGTGGAAGAATAAAACGCTTAAATAACGATTATTTTACAAAGGGATATTCAAGTACCAATAATAATCTGAAGGCGACAGCTTTTCTGTTAGATGACTATGCATGGGCTACATTTGCGGGAGACAAAGCTGACTATGCAATAGGTGGACCTACTATTGAGATGTTTGTAAAATCATATAGCCAAAAACATAATGTTGATTATAGGGCACAAGCAGTTAACGCTCTTGGATATCAGGCGAGTAGCAACGGAGGAGTTTCTTGGGAGGATAACTTCAAATTAAGTGTTTCTTCATTAGATTCGCTATATTTCATCAAAGCGACGGATAAAGCTTTCGGATATTGGATGACTTCTCCTACTTCTCTGTCTAGTGAACATTTAGCAACTGTGAGATACCACACTGGAACTGTAGAACCTTATACTTTGACTTATACTGATTTGGGGATTAGACCTGTAGTTTGTCTAAATGCTAAAGTCCAATTGGAGAAAAAATCAGATGGAACCTATGCAATAAAATAATAAGGAGGGAGCGAAGAACTTTTAAAGTTTTTCAGGGCATGTCAGCATGTCAAAATTAGTATGTAAATTAAAAAAATAGATAGGTATAAAATAAACCCAATTATTAGATTGAAAAGTTTAATAATTGGGTTATTTTTTTATGTCAAAATAATAAAAATAGAAACAACGTTTTATATGTCGAAATTTGCGATGAAAAGTATAGCAAAAAGTATTGATAAAAATAGAATTTTGTGATACATTATCAATAGGCAATGAGTTTTAAATTGCAAAACAAAAACAGCTTTGCTAGACACAAGGATGACAATTTTTTATATCATTTTTGAATCTAAGAAATCCAAACAAAAAAAGAAAACAAGAAAGAAGGAATTTTATGAAAATCAGAAAACAAAAAGTTCTGGGTTTTATTTGTGTATTTATCATGCTTTTTGCTACTATATTTTCCAATATAGAAAAAGTATATGCAATGACAGAAAAAACAGAAGAACAGGGACAAACAGGAATAACAAATGACGCAGAAAAAACAACGAAACCAACTTCAACAGAAGAAAATATTACACAAGAAAATGAAAAGATAAGAGTAGCAACAATTAGTAACAGCGGATATACCACTATAAACTCCCAAACATTAGTAGAATCAAATCATTTAGATACATTAGTGCTAAATTATACATCGCTTCCCGACATTACAGTTACAGGTTCAGAAAAATATAATTTAACAAATACCACATCTTTACTAGATGGTTCTGTAGTTGTAAAACAAGTAGAATTTCCAGATGTTAAAAGTGGAAAAGTGCTTGATTCTGTAATTACAGTAAAGTTTAAAAACTGTGGAAAATTAAATGGGAAAGCTATTGATATGAAATTAGTTTATTCTGACATGGTAGCAAAAGGAGATAATCCATTTTTATATTGGTCTGCCTATGGAAAGGCAATGGCTACTAAAAATGAATGGTGGTACAGAAAGATTGAACATGTAACAATCAATATTTATTTCTATTATTTAGGTTCTAATACACCAATTACTTTAGATACAGCCTATTTATCTTTATTTTCAGAAGATAAAAATGAAGGAGCCTCTTCGAAAGTATCTTCTAATCAATATTTATACCAACAAACCTATATGAATTATTTATCTTCTACGCCATCGCAATGCATCTCTCGTACCTATCAAAATGTATTTCATGGAACAGTAGGAGCATTAGTAGATGGCAACACAGAAGCAGGTACACTAAAATGTGTTTCTTTTCAATATCAAAAAACAGATTATCTAGAAGTTGAATTATATGCTTTAAATAACAAATCTGATATTGGTTATCATTTACAATATACTTCACTAACTGCCAGTATGCCAAATGATCCTAAAAAACTAGTAGACAAAACCATAGCTAATACAGAAGATACCATAACTTATACCATAACACAAAATATTTCAAAAGCTACTGATCAGAATTTCTATTATACTTCTCTTGTCTTTCAAGATGCCTTAAATAGTAATTTGAGCTATCAATCTTTAAATGTATATGATGAAAACAATAAAGATGTAACAGCTACAGCAGGAAGTACCAATTATAATTCTGCTACCAATACACTTGATTATAAATTTAATACAGATTATTTAAAAAACATGAATTATAAAGGGCAAGTCTATAAATTTGTAATAAAAGCAAAAGTTAAAAATCATGTAACAGAAGGAAATATCACAAATACATCGACTACTATTATAAATGATAATTATATCTTATCTTCTAATACTGTAACAAGTAAAATATCGTACAAAGTATTAGTCAATCATGTCGATGAAGGAGGAAACAAATTAGCAGAAACGGAAACTATAAAAGGATATGAGGGAGATTCCTATACAACAAAACAAAAACAAATTTATGGTTATGAGTTAATGCAGACTCCAGAAAATAGCAAAGGAAATATGATGGAAGATACGATTCATGTAACTTATCGTTATAAAATAAAAGACAGTAATGTTGTTGCTGAATATGTAGATGAAAAAGGAAAGAAAATAGCAATTTATGAAACCATACAAGGAAAAGTGTTTGACAAATATCAAACAGAAGCAAAAGATATTTATGGCTATCAATTAATAGAAACGCCTTCTAATCATACAGGTACTATGACGGAAAATACTATTACTGTGACTTATCGTTATGAATTGAAAGATAGTAGCGTAATTACCAGACATATAGATGAAGATGAAAATATATTAGCTGATGATGAAACGCTTCCAGGAAAAGTATTTGATGAATATACAACACAACCTAAAGAAATTTATGGTTACGAATTAATTGAAATGCCCAAAAACAGTAGTGGCAGAATGATAGAAACTCCTATGGTGGTAACTTATCATTATCGATTAAAAGATACTAATGTTATTGCTAAATATGTAGATGAACAAGGAAATGAACTAGCGGGCAATGAAACTATTTCAGGAAAAGTGTTTGACCAATATCAAACAGAAGAAAAAGATATTTATGGTTATCAGTTAATTGAAATTCCTCAAAATAATATTGGGACTATGACAGAAGAGAGTATCACAGTAACCTATTGCTATCAGTTGAAAGATACAAGTGTTATCGTTAAATACATAGACGAAGAGGGAGGGGAATTAGCAAATAGCGAAACTATGCAAGGAAAAGTGTTTGATGAATATAAAACACAAGCAAAAGAAATTTGTGGTTATGAATTGACAAAAATGCCAGGAAATAACGTTGGTATTATGACAGAGTATCCTACTACAGTAACTTATCAGTACAGAAAGTTAGGATTTAATATTGCTGTTTCACAAAAACTGACAGGGATTGTTTTAAATAATGAACCAGAAGAGATTTCTGAAAAAATAGAGATTGATAGAAAAATCGATGTGAATTCACTAAAACTTACCTATACAATTACGGTTTCTAATCCAAGTGAACTAGATGGCTGTACAGTACTTCATAATACTATTCCAGATGGCTATGTAGCATTGGAACAGGATAATTCCGACTGGATGATAGATGGCAAAGATGCTTATCGAAATGTAGATGATTTAGTAATTGGTGAAGCAAGGGAGTTTTCAATTGTCCTAACAGCTACATCAAGTGAAGTGGCAGGAACAATAGTTAATGTGGCTTCTTGTACAGATTCTACTTGTGAACCGCAATTTGAGGAGTCTACTTTAGCAGATAATACGGATACTAAGGAATTGATTATTGGTATTTCAACTGGTTTGACAGAACATTTGACAGAGATAGTTCTTGAAGTGTTAGTTGTGTTAATTGTTTTTGGGGGTGTGTTGTGGAAAGCTAGAAGGAGAAGGGGATTTTGAATTAAATTCAACAAAACAGAGTTAATGCAAAATTTGCAAAATACAAGAAAATGTGTCATCATTAACATAATAGCAAAAGCTATATTTTGAAACCGTTGTAACAATTCAGTTAAAGGAGGAAAAGCATATGGAAATAAAACGGTATTACAAAATTGTATTTGAAAATGAGGAGGAAAAAATAAAATTTGAGACAGAAGCCTTAAATGGTAATTTTTTTCAATTCATAGAGGGATCAAGTGGAGAGCTAATTATCAAAACTTGTAAGCAACCAATTGTTTCAAATAGTGCCTTTTTGAAACTTCCAGGTATAGCAGCTAGGGAATATGCAGAAGTATTATCTGTTTATACAGATAATGACGGAAATCAGGCTGTAATTCCGTGTGGATGGACAGTCTCAAAAGTTAATAAGGAGAACACAATTTTTGGGGTCAATTGTAGTTTAGTCATTTATCGCATACCAAAAGAAAAGGTATGTTATATTGACTGGACAAACTCGCATGAAGTTGAAACATTGCAGAGAACATACGACCAGTTCGTGTGGACTCCAGTAAATTTATTGAAGCCTAATGGTACACTGGATGGCGATTCATTTACTGAGAAATTCGGTAGAAGAAATTATCGAAATGTAGAATTTTCTGAAAGCGAATACAATGAGGTACTGACTGACGAACTTGTTTTGCAGAAGGAAAGTGTCGATAAATATGGTGGCTTTTTTAGTAGTCGCTATGATATTTCGGAAGATTCGAAAGACAAAGGCAGACCAAGGTCTATAAAAGGTGCATATCCTTGGATAAACGAAGATAGAATTATGGATTATCCATCTATTGCCAATAGTATGTTTAAAGGAGAAATAACAAGTCATTTAATGTATGGTGCAGAATATGACACACGAGAAGAGTGGGTCATAGAAACAAAAACGAAAACATTTAATGATATTGCAAAAGACTCTTCAAAATGGGGTAACCATTGGGATACAGAAGGATTTTCAAACGAAATGCTCAAAACGGGGGCCTGTGAAGAATGGTGTGTTAACAATATTTATGATTTCACGGGGAATGTAACTGAGCGGACACAAGAAAAGCACGGTAGTTCATCACATGTAATCCGTGGTTGCCATTACTATGAATATGGTTACCATTGTCCAGCGGACTATCGTAATTATGATGTTCCTTTTTACAAATATAACTACCCTGGTTTTCGTGTTACGATTTGTATCAGGTAAAAATCTTTTCAAATACTGGAAAGCCAGCATATTGGAGCGAATGCTCCAATATGCTGGCTTCTCCTTTTCTCATAATTTTTCTCTTTTTTCATCTTGTGAAAAATCCAAAAATTTGATATACTAGAGGCTAGAAAAGAGGAGAAAAAATGATAGCAGAAGTAATCATCAATCGAACCGCCAAGAAACTAAATAGAACTTTTGATTATCGTATCCCAGAAAACTTAGAGGGGCTTATTTTTGTTGGAAGCAAAATCCTAGTACCCTTTGGAAAAAGCGGAAAACTAGAAGAGGCCTTTGTGGTAGGACTAAAAGGAAAAACGAACTATCCCAATGAAATCAAAGAAATCGCCAAACTAGAAGAACAATTAAAAGACGAGCAAATAGCATTAGCAAAATGGATGGCGAAAAGATACTTTTGTAATATTTCAGACTGTATTAAATTAATGTTAACACCTGGAAGTCGAACCAAAAACAAAGAAAAAAGAATACAAGACAAAACCATAAATAGTATCTATTTAGGAAAAGATATAGAAGAAATAGAATTCGACATAGAAATGGAAAAAATCAAATCAGACAAACAAAAGAAAATCATTAATTTTGTAAAAGACAATGAAGGAGTTACGATACCAGAAATAGAAATGTTGACAGACTGTTCCAGAGCGATTGTTAATACTCTTATCAAAAATGGCTATTTAGAAATGGTCGAACAAAAAATAGAAAGAAATCCATTGAATTTAAAAGATATAGAAACCATAAAAAACAAAGAGAAAACAGAAAAATTAGCTTTAACAGACGAACAAGAAAAAGCGTATCAAACAATAGAACAAAAAATGGAAGAGAATGAGTATCAATCCTTTTTACTATATGGTGTAACAGGCTCAGGAAAAACAGAAATCTATTTGCAATTAATCCAAAAAGCATTAGAACAAGAAAAAACAGCTATTTTATTAGTGCCAGAAATATCGTTAACACCACAAATGTTAGATCGATTTATTGCACGATTTGGAAAAGAAGAAATTGCTGTATTACATAGTAAACTATCTATAGGCGAAAGACATGATGAATGGGAGAGAATCAGAGAAGGAAAAGCTAAAATCGTAATAGGAGCAAGGTCAGCAATTTTTGCACCAGTTGAAACAATAGGAATTATTATCATTGATGAAGAACATGATAGTTCTTATAAATCAGAAGCCAATCCAAAATATGATGCCAAAGAGGTAGCCAAACAAATTGCTAAACAAAGCAAATGTCCATTACTATTAGGTAGTGCCACACCAGATTTAAAAACCTATCATTCTGCGACACAAGAACAAAAAACAGATGTCCAATTATTAACCTTGACCAAAAGAGCGAATCAATCTTCTTTACCAAGTGTACAAGTAGTAGACTTGAAGCAAGAACTAGTTAATCGGAAATCGTTCTATGTTAAGTATGGATTTGTACAGTGCGATTGAGGAAAATCTAAAACAAAAACGACAAACTATCTTATTTCTAAATCGTAGAGGTTATTCTACCTTTATCATGTGTAGAAATTGTGGATATACTGTACAATGTAAGAATTGTAATATTAGTATGACTTATCATAGTTATGAGAAAAAATTAAAATGTCATTATTGTGGCTATGAAGAAAAGGTAGTAACCATATGTCCAGAATGTCACAGCGATAAAATTCGATATTTTGGAACAGGGACACAAAAATTAGAACAAGAAATCAACAAACAATTTCCAAATGCTAAAACGATTCGCATGGACATTGATACTGTAACGAAAAAGAACTCACATGAGGAAATTTTAAACCGATTTAAAACTGAAAATATCGATATCTTAATTGGAACACAAATGGTAGTGAAAGGACATCATTTTCCTAATGTTACGCTAGTAGGAGTGATTGCAGCAGATAGTTCTTTAAACATTGATGATTATAGAGCGAACGAAAGAACTTTTCAAATTTTAACACAAGTAGCACGGAAGAGCTGGTAGAGAAAAATTGCCAGGAAAAGTAATTATACAAAGTTATAATCCAGAAAATTTCAGTATTCAATGTGCGAAAAAGCAAAATTATGAAAAATTTTATGAAACGGAAATAGCACTACGAAAGCAATTGAAATATCCACCATTTTGCGATATAACAGTAGTGAATTTTAATAGTTTACAAGAATCAGAGATACAGCAAGTGAGTCAATGGATTTATGACTATTTGAAAAATAACTTAAATCAAGAGCAATTTAAAATTTTTAAGCCAATGCCAGCACCAATTGATAAAATACAAAATAGATACCGTTGGCGAATCATTTTGAAAGGAAACATAACAGGTGAGGCAAATGACATGTTGAACCAATGCTTAAGACAAGCTTATGAAAAGAATTGGAAAAATACTAAAATAACAATGGATGTTAATCCTAATAATATGATGTAGTTTTTAATCTTTATTTCTGCTCTATTCGATTTCTATTTGACAAATTGAGTTTCATCATTTATAATAGTTTCAACGAATTGATGAAATAAGGTGTTTTGATGAAACGTAAATTTACTGAAAGTGAATATGAATTTATGGCAAGAGAGCAATTAATTGAAAAAATAAAATTGCTTCCCTTTGTATCTGAGATAGAAAGTGAAATGACTGAATGTCAATATTATGATTTTGTTTTAAGAGTTAGCTATAATGATGGTACATTTACAAAAATCATTGCAGAAGTAAAGTCACGAGGCGAAAAAAGATTTGCAAAAGATTTTGTAAACAGAATCGAATACTATAAAAACAAAGAATATTGTAATACAGAATTTTATGTTTTTATTGCACCATATATAACCGAAGAAACGGGGAGATTTCTTTTTGAAAATGGCATAAGTTATATGGATTTGTCTGGAAATTGCTATATAATTACAGATAGGATTCTAATACATTCAACAGGAAATAAAAATAAATATATTGAAAAAAGAGAACAGAAAAACCATTTTACTAAGAGTGCAGTTACCACATCTATTATATTGAGAACTATGCTTGACGACTACACAAAAATATGGCAAGTTAAGATGTTGAGTGAACTAACCCAAAAGAGTTTAGGTGCAGTTTCTAATGTGAAAAAATTTTTGTTGGATAAAGATTATATAACTATTTTTGATAATGGATTTAGATTGAATAATATTAGCGAATTATTAAAAAGTTGGTCAAAAGATTATTCAAAAACAAATTATATTGAAAAAAGATGTTATTCTTTTGATAGGATTCCTGATTTTGAAACAAAAATAACAGCATGGAATATAAAACATAGTGGTAGTGTCACATTGGGTGGGTTTAGTGCTGCTGTTAGATATTCACCAACAGTTAGATATAATAAAATTACATTATATATTGAGGAACAGGATGTACGAGAATTTATAACCGATATGAATTTAAAAGAGGTAGATAGTGGTGAAAATATTTCAATAATTATACCGAGTGATAAGACTCCATTTTTGTTTTCTCAAAAAATTAATAACTTTTTAGTTACCTCTCCTGTTCAAACAGTTTTAGATTTATTAAACAATGCTGGCAGAGGAGAAGAAGCGGCAAATGCAATAATAGAAAAGGAATTTAAGAAATATGATTTGTGATGAAGATTTAAAAACTAAGATTGATTACTCAGAAGGACAAAAATTAGCAGCTTATAATATCTTAGGCGAAATAGTTAATTTATTGAATGAATATGCAGATGACATTTTGCTTATTGGAGGATGGGTTCCTAGTATTTTATTTGAAAGTAAAGGACATATAGGATCAATAGATGTTGATTTGCTGTTAAATCAAGTAAAAATAGAAAATACAGATAAATATGAAAATATAAGAAGAATTTTAATCAAAGCTGGGTATGTAAAGTCCCCAAATCATTATTTTAAATATGTAAAATCGGTAGAAATTCAAGGGCAAAAATATGATGTTGATGTAGACTTCTTGTGTGGTAAATATGGAGGAAAAGATGGTAAAGAAAGCAAGCATATTGATGGCATAAAAGCTTTAAAAACATCAGGAGGGAATTTTGCATTTGAAGTTCCTTCAAAAGATATTAGAATTGAGTACGAAAGAACAGATGGCGTAAAAGATTTTAGTCATATAAATGTTGTATCTATTGTTCCTTATTTTGTATTAAAGACAAATGCTTTGGGCAGGGGTAAAACAAAAGATGCCTACGATATTTATTTTTGTATTTCTAATTATAAAGGTAGCATTGATGATTTAGTTAATGAATTTTTACCATATAAAGAATATACATTAATCAAAGATATGTGCAAGAAATTAAAAGAAAAATTTTATTCAGTTAATCATGCAGGTCCAAATGATATCGTAAACTTCCTTGATGAAACGGATGAAGAAGAACGAGCAAGAATTAAACAAGATGCATTTCAAAAGATTAATTACTTGATAGAAAAATTGCAATAATTTATGCTGTTTTTCTTACAAGAAAAAATTATTTCAAGAATTAGTTTATTGAAACAAGATTTAAATGAATTTCCTAATTTAAAAAGTGTATATAACAAAGAGAGAAAATGAGGATTCAATAGGCACAAGAATGGAACATAAAAAAACAGCTAAGATTTGAGCTTGAATAGATTTGACAAAGAAATCGAAAAATAGTATCATTACATTGTATGCAATTTTAAGAAGAGGGGGAGCGAAAATGGCAATTCGAAATTTAAGACTAGAAGGAGACGAGATTTTAAAAAAGAAGTCAAGAGAAGTAGAAATAATTGATGAAAAAATACAAATATTAATAGATGATATGATAGAAACAATGCATAAATATAATGGTGTAGGACTTGCAGCCGTGCAAGTAGGAATTTTAAAAAAAGTCATTGTAATTGATTTATATGATGATAAAGGACCTATTGTTATGATAAATCCAGTCATTCAAAAAACAAAAGGAGAACAAGAAGTAGAGGAAGGATGCTTAAGTTTCCCCAATCAATTTGCCAAAGTTGTGAGACCAGAAGAAATAGTAGCAGAATATACAAATCGAGAAGGAAAAAGAATGAGAGTAAAGGCAAAAAAATTATTAGCGCAAGCCATTAGCCACGAAGTAGACCATCTAAATGGGGAAGTATTTATGGATAAAATTATACCAGGAACCTTAGAATATGTAGAACCAGAGGAGAAATGATTTATGAATATTGTATTTATGGGGACACCAGATTTTGCTAAAGAAAGTCTAAAGACAATTTATAGTAAAGGACACCATATTGTAGGAGTAGTAACTAATCCTGATAGACCACAAGGAAGGGGAATGAAACTACTGCCTTCAGACGTGAAAAAATTTGCGTTAGAAAAAGAACTAAAAATATATCAACCATTAAAAATAAAGAAAAATCAGGAATTTTTAGAGGAAATGAAAAAATTAAACCCAGATGTTATCTGCGTAGTAGCTTATGGAACTATACTTCCAAAGAGCATATTAGAAATTCCTAAATTTGGGTGTATCAATGTGCATGCTTCTTTGCTTCCTAAATACAGAGGAGCTGCACCAATTCAATGGGCAGTTTTAAACGGAGACAAAACAACAGGCGTGACAACTATGTATATGGATAAAGGAATGGACACAGGAGATATTATCTTGAAAGAATCAATAGAAATAGGAGAAGATGAAACAACAGGAGAATTATGGGATAGACTCGCAAAAGTAGGAGGAGAACTTTTAGTAAAAACGTTGGAACAAATTGAACAAGGAATAGCACCAAGACAAAAACAAGGAGAAAACTTTACTATAGCACCAATGCTATCCAAAGAAATGGCTCAAATTAATTGGGAAACTAAAACAGCTCAGCAAATAAAAAACTTAGTAAGAGGGCTTAATCCCATTATGGGAGCCTACACCTATTTAAAAGGGAAAAAAATAAAATTTTGGAAAGTAGATATAGTAGAAGACACAGCAGTGACACTAGAAACACCAATTGATTCTATAAAAAACGGAACTGTGATTTTTTCGAATCAAAAAGATGGTTTGTTCATTAAGACAAAACAGGGAATTTTAAAAGTATTAGAAATTCAAGGCGAAAACGCTAAAAGAATGCCAATACAAGATTTTTTGAGAGGAAATCAGATTCAGGAATTTGAATTGTTTGAATGAAGTATTGGCTGAACTGTAACACCTTAATGCCACCTAAAAATGAAAATTTAGTGAAAACGGTTGTAAAAAAAAGAAAAAATTGATATACTTATATAAAATTAAGTATATCAATTTTTTTGGTATACAAAGGAGGAATGAAAATGAGTGAAGAAAATCAAGAAAAAGGTGAAATAGTAGAATTAGAAGAAGAGATAAAAACAGAAAATGAAGGTATCCAGATATCTAATGATGTGGTAGCAGTTATTGCAGGAGTAGCAGTATCAGAAGTTTCTGGTGTAGCTGGTATGGCAGGAGGATTTGCAGGAGGAATATCAGAAGTTTTTAGTGGAAAGAAAAATTTAGCCAAGGGAATTAAAGTAGAAGTGACAGGGGCACAAGCCAAAATTGATGTTAACATCATAGTCGAATATGGTTCTAGAATTCCAGATGTAGCTTTTGAAATTCAAAATAGAGTGAAAAAGGCAGTAGAAAGTATGACTGGTTTAAAGGTAGAAGAAGTTAATGTGCATGTGCAAGGTGTTAATACTGATAGAGCAAAAGAAGAAAAACAAGTAGAAGTTTCAAATGAAGTAGAAGATGAAGATGAGTAAAAATTAAAAAGTAGTAGGAGGAAATGAAATGAAATTTTTAGAAAAAATTACACTAATTATTTATTCTAGTATCATGTTAATCGTATCTATCATTCTATGCCTATTAGTATTTGGATGGTTAGATACAGGATTAGTAGGAAATATTATAACAGAAGTAATGGTAGGAGAAACATCAAGTAAAATAATATTAGGAGTAAGTGTTATATTTATTTTGTTATCTATTAAATGTATCTTTTTTGATAGTAATTCTAAAGATAAAACAATAGAAAAACAAGGTGTTTTGCTAGAAAATGAGAGCGGAAAATTAATGATTTCCAAAGAAACAATTCAAAATTTAGTAAATTCAGTGGCTTTGAATTTTCAAAGTGCAGAAGATGTAACGACTAGAATAGAACTAGATAAAGAGAATAATGTTAAAGTGTTTGTAAATCTAATTGTAAATGAAGAAGCTGTTATTAAAGACTTGTCAGCAAATTTGCAAGCAAGAATCAAGGAAAAAGTAAAGACAGCAACTGATTTAGAGGTAAAGGAAGTTAATATAACAGTTAAGAAGGTGGCTCCCACACAACAAGAAACAGAATAATTTGAAAAATAATTATCATTTGGCGTTGTTGCACATCGTTTTCAATTTAAAGCACAGCATACTGACGCTGTAACAAGCAAAGCTTTAACAGCCTCAGCATCAACGTACCCTCGTACACCTCATAAATTGAAAACTCGTGCACCTAGCCAAATAACAATTCTTTTCCAAATTAAATTCATAGTAAGAGTTAGGATGAAAGGAATGTGATAAGGATGAACCTAAAAGATTTTTGGAACAACTATAAAGGGGCAATTATAGGAATTGTTGTAGCTATATTGATTTTAATTACGAGGTTACACGATTTAATTCTAGCGATTGTCGTTCTAGTATTAGGGGCATTGATAGGAAATTATGTACAACAAAATAAAGAAGATGTTAAAACAAAATTGAAAACATTTATTGACAAGATGTAAAACGATATGAAGGAGGAAGTGTTAGTCTTTTAGATTGACATAAGTTAACGATGAATAGAACAGCTATTAGAGAACAAACTTTTAAATTAATATATAGTTTAGAAATACAAAAACAAGAAGACTTAGAAGAAGCTATAGAATTATACGAAGAAAGTAATGAATTAACAGATTCAAAAGCAAAAGCATATATGACAGATGCTATTTTTGGCATTGAAAAAAACAAAGATGAAATTATTCATCAAATTGAAAAGAATTTGAAATCAGATTGGAAGCTAGAAAGAATTTCTAAGATAGATTTAGCCATTTTAAAATTAGCGATTTATGAATTAAAATATACAGACATACCATTTAAAGTAGCTATTAATGAAGCAGTAGAGTTAGCCAAGAAATATGGAGAAGATTCTTCTAAAAACTTTGTAAATGGAGTTTTAGCAAGTGTAGTCAAAGAATAAGAGGTAAGAATATGAAGTATGCAGAGATGGCAGTAACCGTTTCAGACTTAAATCAATATATCAAAGATAAAATAGCAGATGATGAATATTTAAATAATATTCTAGTAAAAGGGGAGATTTCTAATTTTAAGAACCATTATACAGGGCATATGTATTTTACACTAAAAGACGAAAAAGCGTTGATTAAGTGTGTTATGTTTAAATCGTATGCCCAAAAGTTAAACTTCATGCCAAAAGATGGAATGAAGGTGTTTCTTTTTGGGGGAGTTTCTGTTTTTGAGAGAGATGGTGTTTATCAAATTTATGTGAAAGCAATGGAAGAAGATGGCTTAGGAGACTTATATACCAAATATCAGGAGCTGAAAGATAAATTAGAAGAACAAGGGTTATTTGACGAAGAACACAAAATGCTAATTCCTAAAATGCCAAAAATAATAGGTGTGTTAACTTCACAGACAGGCTCTGTCATTAGAGACATTATCAATGTATCAACCAGAAGAAATCCTAATGTTGTGATTCGCTTATTGCCAGTTCCTGTGCAAGGAGAAGGAGCAGCTCAAGAAATTGCAGATGGCATCGAATATATGAATCGTAATAAGTTAGCAGATGTATTGATTTTAGCAAGAGGTGGAGGCTCGTTAGAAGATTTATGGCCATTTAATGAAGAAATCGTAGCACATAGTATTTTCCATTCAGAAATTCCAATCATATCAGCGGTGGGTCATGAAACAGATTTTACAATAGCTGATTTTGTTGCTGATTTACGAGCACCAACACCATCAGCTGCTGCTGAATTGGCAGTTCCTGATATTTATGATGTAAAACAAAAAATTATAAATTCTCAAAATCGATTAAGGATGGCTTTGCTTAAAAAAGTAGAAGTTATGAAATTGCGATATGAAAAAAGTATGTCAAGTTTTGTTTTCAAAGAACCAACACGAAGGGTGCAAGAAAATTACATTAGAATTGACAACCAAGTAAAACGATTGGAAAATGTGATGAAGGCGAAACAAGAAAAAGAAAAGACAAAATATGTTGAATTAGTTGCTAAGTTAGATGCCTATAGCCCATTGAAAACTTTGTCTAGGGGGTATTCGATTGCACAAAAAGGTGGAAAAGTGATTAAGTCACAAACAGAATTGAAGTCTGGTGATGTGGTTGGACTTCGATTTGTGGATGGTCAGGTAGAGACTAAAATACAGTAAGCTATTACGACTAAAAATGTATCTATTATTTTTTACACCTTGTGTGTCGCAACCTTTTAAATAAAAGTCTGTGTAGGTTGCTCCAATCTACTTCCTATCGGCTCGTTTTGCTGTCCACTGTTAAAGCTTTGCTTGTTACAGTGGCAGTATGCATCAGATAGTCGCTTACACGGTGTTGCAAAAGAATAAATCCATTTTTAGTTGATAAAATAAATGTTATTAAAAAAATGAGAAGGAGGTTAAAATGAGTAATAGTTTTGAAGAACAAATGGAAGAATTAGAAGAAATTGTAGAAGAACTAGAAAAAGGAGAATTGAGTTTAGAAGATTCTGTTTCCAAATTTGAACAAGGAATTAAAATTTCAAAAGAATGTAATAAGACATTAGAGGAGGCAGAAAAGAAAATAACTATTTTAGTGAATCAAGATGGAGAGATGAAAGAAGAAAATTTTGAAACAGAAGAACAAAAGAGGAGGAGATATTAGCAAAATGAATGATTTTATTGCATTTTTACAGAACCAATACATATATATACCATTTTTTTTATGGTTTGGAATACAATTATTTAAATTAATTTATGATTTAATTACTACAAAAAAATTTAATTTTAAAAGGATTATAGGAGCAGGGCGGAATGCCAAGTTCTCATTCAGCAGTAGTAGCCAGTTTAGCAACTTTAATTGGAAAGAATGAAGGAGTAGGAACACCATTATTTGCTTTAGCATTCATTTTCGCATTAGTTGTTATGTATGATGCTTGTGGTGTAAGGAGAGCAGCAGGTAAGCAAGCAGCTTTGTTAAATAAATTAATTGAGACACCTGGATTAACAGGAGTTCAAGTATCCGAAAAGTTGGTAGAAGTATTAGGACATACACCAATACAAGTATTTGTAGGATCTTTGATAGGAGTCGTTATAGGATTGATTGTTTAAATTATTATAATAAAAGGAGGAATTAAAATGACAGACATAGAAATCGCAAGAAGTACAAAACTAGAAAAAATAGTAGACATAGCAAAAAAAGTAGAAATTGATGAGGAGGACATCGAACAATACGGAAAATATAAAGCTAAAATTTCCGAAAAAGTTTATGAAAGCAGAAAAGACAAAGAAGATGGAAAACTAATCTTAGTAACAGCAATCAATCCAACACCATTAGGAGAAGGAAAAACTACCATATCTATAGCAGTAGCAGATGGGCTAAGAACGATAGGGAAAAATTCAATCATAGCCTTAAGAGAGCCATCTTTAGGACCAGTCTTTGGCATTAAAGGAGGAGCAACAGGAGGAGGAAAAGTACAAATCGCACCAATGGAAGACATCAATCTACACTTTACAGGAGACATTCATGCCATAACATGTGCCAATAACCTATTAGCCAGCTTAATTGATAACCACATTTACTATGGAAATCAATTAGGTTTTGAAAGAATTGTATGGAAAAGATGTGTAGATTTAAATGATCGACAATTAAGACAAGTAGAAACAGGTCTATCAGGAGAAAAGAAAATTGTTCCAAGAAACGATAAATTTGATATCACAGTTGCTTCAGAAATTATGGCAATTGTGTGTCTAGCAACCGATATCAAAGATTTAAAAGAGAAATTAGGAAATATATTAATTGGTTACAACAAGCAAGGAGAACCAATCTATGCGAAACAACTAAAAGCAGAAGGGGCTATGACAGTATTATTAAAAGATGCACTAAAACCAAATTTGGTACAAACCCTAGAACATACACCAGCCATTATCCATGGCGGACCATTTGCTAATATCGCACATGGATGCAATAGTATCATGGCAACCAAATTAGCTTTAAAATTAGGAGATTATGTCATAACAGAAGCTGGATTTGGAGCAGATTTAGGAGCTGAAAAATTCATTGACATCAAATGTAGAAAAGCAGGAATCAAACCAGATGCTGTTGTATTAGTGGCAACCATAAAAGCCATTAAATATCATGGTGGAGTAGAAAAAGATAAAATACAAGAAGAGAACATAGAAGGAATTGAAAGAGGAATTGACAACCTATATCGCCATATTGATAACTTAAAAAATAAATTTGGATTAAATGTCATTGTAGCTTTAAACAGATATATGCAAGACACCGAAAAAGAAATTGAATTTCTAAAAGGAAAATTAGCAGAAAAAGGGGTTGAATTAAGCTTAGTAGAAGGATGGGCAAAAGGTGGAGAAGGAGCGAGAGACATCGCTGAAAAATTAGTGAAATTAACAGAACAAGAAGAACCTAATTTTACCTATATGTACGAATTAGAAGACTCTATTCAAACTAAAATCGAAAAAATAGCAACTAAAATTTATGGAGCAAAAGGAGTTGATTTTTCAGAACAAGCCTTAGCAGAAATCAAAAAAATAGAAGAACTTGGATATGGAAACTTCCCAGTATGTATTGCCAAAACACAATACTCTTTCTCAGACGATGCAAAAAACTTAGAATGTAAAGGAGATTATAACATCACCATTCGAGACATTCAATTAAAATCAGGAGCAGGATTTGTCGTAGCCTTAGCTGGAAAAATCATGACGATGCCAGGTCTTCCAAAAGTACCATCAGCAGAAAATATAGACATCGACGAAAATGGAGAAGTTGTAGGAATATTCTGATAAAATTGGAATGTCCCCACTGGTTCCGGGATAAAATGGGGACATGCGAATTTAGTATTATTAAAAGGAATAAAGGCTAAGATGTCCCCATTTTATCCCGGAACCAGTGGGGACATTTTATAAACGGAGAAACAAATGGGAGAAAAATTTGCAAAATTAAAAGAAGAAAACAAAATACTCGTAATGTTAGCCTTTTTTAGTGTATCCATAGGGCTATGGACGAACTTTAAACAATTATGGCTACAAGATAATTCCTTAGATGTAGCTAGAATAAGCCAGATTTTAAGCATATCTGGTTTATTCTGCGTAATTGCTTTGTTAATATTTTCTAGAAAAATATCCTTAAAAAATATCAAAAAAGTAATAACAGTAGCTATATTTTTAAAAGCAGTAAATTTAATCATTTTAGTGATATTAAATCACACAGGATATAAAATGGTAATTGAAACACTGATTATCTTAGATTCTATTTTAGAAAACCTTATTATTATTAGTATTTATCCCCTTATTGTAACCATCAAAAAAGAAAACAAATTATATAGCAAAAGAAAGTTAGTAGAATATCTATTTAGAGATGTTGGAATTTTAGTAGGTGGTGTGTTAATAGGAAAAAACATAGCTGGTCTAACCATTCATTATAATATATGTTTATTAATCTCAATTTTATTCTTAGTGTTAGCCTATATTACGATACTAAATATAAAAACAAGAATAGTAGAAAAAAAGCCAACCAATATCAAACAAAGTCTAAAATATATGGTAAAAGATAAAATTACAAGAAACTATTTTGGATTTCTCTTACTGGCTGAAATGGCTATGAACACAGCACTAGGTTTGAAAATGCTGATGCTTACTAATCTTTTTGGTCTTTCAGACGGAAATGCAACGAACTATTTGTTAATAGTAGGATTAATTGCTGATTTTATTGGCATGATAGCTCTAAAATATTTAACACCTAAGAATGACTATCTAACGTTAACGATAAAATTTGGAATTCGATTTTTATGGTATGCAATAGCATTGTTATCAAACAATATGACAGTATGTCTAATTGCCATGAGTTGGTCTATTCTAATATCAACAGCTTATGAAAATGTAACAGATGCACCCTATGTGAATCGTATTCCCAATGAATATCAAATTGTTTTTACGAATTATCGCTATATTATAAAGACAATTGGCGTTTCACTAGGTTTATATTTTGCCGGAATCATGTATCCGTTTGGAATTCCTTATATGCTTGGATTGTCTGCATTTTTTATGGTATTCCAAATAATCGGTTGTTATTACTTAGTTTATTTAAGAAACAAAGAGTGATTTTTGTTGTCCCCACTGGTTCCGGGATAAAATGGGGACATGCGAATTTAGTATTATTAATAGTATTATATATAAAAATTTCGTTCCTTACTGGTAGGACTAATCATATAAAGATGTTTTATAATGATTCATAAATTGTGAAGTTAATCTATTTAATCTGTATAAATTAGAGTCCTCCCAAACTGTGCGTCACTGTATTTTTATATATAATACTATTAAAAGGAATAAAGGCTAGGATGTTCCCATTTTATCCCGGAACCAGTGGGGACACAAAATCAGAAAGGAAATACGAATGAAAGCAAATAATAGGAATCACAAAATATTTATAGATGAATTAAAAAGAACTTTTCCTATTTATATAGTAGGGATGGCTTTTCATGCTTTTTGTGTATGGATTTTATTTAAAATACCAACTATTGTAGGAGAAATACTAGATTTGCTATTACAAGGAAATGTGGAAAAAGAAGTCATCATGCATCAAGTTTATGTACTTATCTTCTATTCTGTTTTTATGATTATACCAAGAATTATTTATAGAAATTTATTATTTAGAAGAGCAAGAATATCAGATACTTATTTAAGGAAAAAGGTAGTAGAACATTTACAATATGTAAAACCGGAATATTATGACCAAGAAGAAAAGGGAGCTTATTTAGCCTATTTATCGATTGAGATATTGAGAATCAAGAAGTTTTTTGGAAATGCTTTTTTTAATATTTCAAGATTAGTGATTTCTCCCATTATTGGAATTGTGATGATTGGAGAAAATGTCAATTTACTATTAGCAGCAAGTGTGATTCCAATTATTCCAATTGCTGCTGTTTGCCTATTTAAGCTATACAAGAAATTAGACCAAGAGATAGAAAAGGCAAGAAAAGTCAATATAGAATATTCGAATCGAATTGAACAAAACACTTCTGGTTTTTCCTTGATTAAATTATATAATGAACAAGAACACGAAAAGGAAAAATTCGAAGAAGTGAATCAAGAAATGTATTTAACAGATTATCAAATTGGAGTGGTGAAAAATAAAATTGACAATGTCATCAATATTGTATATGCCACTTGTTATTGCATCGGATTTGCGATTGGTACATTTCTGATACAAAAAAATATGGTGACAGTGGGAGAACTAACGGTTTATATTGCCTGTATCACGCTTGCTTTAGGAGAAATGAATAGTGCGATTAAGCCATTATTAGATGGAATTGCGTATTTCAAACAGGCTAAAAGAAGATACAACTATTTTTATAATTTAGAGACTTACAACCAAGAAGGAAAAGAAATCAAACAAATTGAGAAAATAGAAATCAATCATTTAACCTATTGTTATGCAGAAAATAGCAAGCCAGCCATTGAAGATATTACCATGCAGATTAATCGAGGCGAGAAAATAGGGATTGTAGGACAAGTGGGAAGTGGAAAATCTACGTTAATGAATATTCTGGCTGGATTTTACGAAATTCCAAAAGATACTGTAAAAATCAATGGAATTGATAGTAAGGAATATAAGAGAGAAAGTATTTTTAGCAAGATTGGATATGCCACACAAAAAAGTATCATTTTAAATGAAAATATCACAAATAATATTGACATGAAACAAGAAAGAAAACAAGAGGAAATCAAAGCGGTAGTTAGTAAATCGGAATTATTAGAAGATGTCGAAAAAATGGAAGAAAAATTTGATACCAAAATCGGAGAAAATGGTTCCAAAGTTTCTGGTGGACAAAAGCAAAGGATTCAAATTGCACGAACACTACTAGAAAAAAGAGATGTCAACATTTTTGATGATAGTTTATCTGCCTTAGATAGTGAGACAGAAAAGAAGGTGTTAAAAGCAATGGAAGAAGTAGTAGGAGATAACACCCTAATTGTTGTTTCCAATAAAATTAGCATGATGGAAAATATGGACAAAGTTTATTTATTAATTGATGGAAAAATTCAAGACTGTGGAACACATCAAGAATTGCTAGAAAACAATGAATTATATCAAGAATTAAGTCAATATGAGAAAGAGGGTGAATTGCTATAAAAAGTATCCTAAAAAAACATTGGAAATCTTATGGTTTCATTGCTATTTTATTGATTTTGTGTAACACATTAAGTACCATTCATCCTTTTATTATGAAACAGATTGTGGATGTTGATTTTCAAGTCAACGACGTACAAACTATTTTACTAAAATTAGTTTTTGCCTATACCTTGGTTCATATTGCTTGTGCCATCTCAAAAAATATCAGAAACATAAAAGTAAATAGATTAATGGCAGAAATGTTAAAAGACATTAGAGAAAAATTATTTGATAAAGTATTAAAATTCAAAATGAAAACCTTTGAAAAATATAATTCTGCACAACTTTATACCAGACTTACTACTGACGTAGAAGAATTGTTTACTTTATTTTTCGGTGTTTTAAATGTAATCGTAAATGATATAGTATATTTACTATTTATAATTATCATGATGTTTTTTGCTGACATTTCACTAGCGTGGATTGGCTTTGCTACGATTTGTGCGATTGGTGTGTCAACGATGAAATTTACGAATGTATTAGGCAAGCTAAATCGAAAGATATTAAAAAGAAGAGACATAGAAAATAGAGAATTTTCTGAATTTTATAATAAAAATAAATTAACTTATTTGTACCAATTGCAAGAAAGAAATAAAAAGAAGTCTGATTACTTATTTGAAGAGGAACTCAAAGTAAGAAAAAAGTATATATTTGTTCATAGTTTTACTTATTGGGCATTAACGCTGTTAGAAGCGATAGGAATATATAGTGTTCTTTATTATGCTCTAAATATCAATTTATCTATATCGATTGGTAGCTTGTATTTAATTTTATTTTATATCAAAGAATGTAGAAGTCCATTAAGCGAGATATGTGACCAATTAGAAGAAATTCAAACTTGTCTAGCATCGTATCAAAGAGTAAAAGAAATCTTACAAGAAACAGATTTAGAAGATTTGACAGTTGGTGAAAAAATTGATATTGTCAAGGGAGACATAGAATTTCAAAATGTTTGTATGAATTATGGCAAAGAAATGGTTTTAAAAGATATATCTTTTGTAATCAGAGAAGGGACAAAAGTAACCATTGCTGGAAGGACAGGTGCTGGAAAGTCTACCTTAGTCAATCTGCTGATGAAATTATATGATATTAAAAGTGGCAAAATATTGATTGGAAACAAAGATATTCATAAAATCTCAACCAAAAGTTTAAGGAATCATATTTCTTATATTTCACAAACCCCATATATTTTTGCAGATACCGTAAGAAATAATATCCGATTAGGAAATCAAGAAATAACGGATGAACAGATTATGGCTTTGGCAAGTGAAATTGGTGCACACAGCTTGCTTAAAAAACTACCAGAAGGATTAGATACTAGAATAAGGGCAAATGAAATGTCTTATGGTGAATTGCAGATAATTGCTTTCATTCGTGCCATTTTACACCATGCCAATATTTATATTTTTGATGAACCAACTTCTAATATCGACCTAAAGACAGAAAATATGATTCAAAAGATTATTGACCATATTTCAAAGGTGAGTACAGTTATTATTATTGCTCATAGAAAGTCTACGATTGCTAGTTCCGATAAGGTTATTTATTTGAAGGATGGACAAGTAGATATGATTGTAAATAAATAGTTCCCACTGTTTTCACTACTGGTCCCCACTGGTTCCGGGATAAAATGGGGACGATTGCCAAGGGGGATGGACCTTTTTGGTAATAAATATAATTATCTATAAATTTTTAATGATACTAAATAAAATTACATTCCTTACTGGTTGGACTAATCATATAAAGATACTTTGTAACAATTCATAAGTTGTGGAGTTTAATCTATTTGGTCTGTATGAATTAGAGCCCTCCCAAACTGTGCGTCATGTATTTTATTTTGTATGATTAAAAATTTAATTAAAAGTCAGAGAAATTGCCAAAAAGGTTCGTCCCCCTTGGCAATCGTCCCCATTTTATCCCGGAACCAGTGGGGAAAACAGTGGGAAAATTAAGAAGGAGATGAATTTATGTTAGCGAATAAGTTAAATTATGGAGATACGATAGGTGTTGTTGGAGTAGCCAACAGTTTAAAATATGAAGATAAAAAAGAATTATTTTATAAGGCAGAGGAGTTTCTACAAAGCAAAGGTTTTAAAGTAAAAAGAGGAAAATATGTTTTAAAAGATTATTATGGTTCAGCAGGGACGAGAGAGCAAAAAGCAGAAGATTTTATAGATATGTTTCAAGATGATGAAGTAAAGGCTATTATTTGTTTAGAGGGAGGAGAGACGGATAATACTTTTATTGATTTATTAGATTATGAAGTAATCAAACAAAATCCTAAGATATTAGTAGGATATAGTGATATTACGGTATTGCTACAGAGCTTGTATCAAAAAATAGGACTTATTACTTTTTCTGGACCTTGTTTTATTGGCTATGGAGAAGATACAGCAGAAGAGAGATTTGCAGATTTTGAAGATGTTTTTGTCAATAAAAAAATACAAAAATTTTATCAAGGAGAGAAAAAAATCATAAGAGTGGGAAAGAATAGTGAGATTGTTGGTAAATCGATAGGAACGAATTTAGGAAGCATGATGTATTTGCTAGGAACGAAATATTTTCCTGATATGACAGATAAAATTCTATTCATGGAAAGTTATCGCACTTCGCCAAATGAATGTCAAAGAAGATTTGAGCATCTAAGATTAGCAGGTGTGTTCGACAAAGTCAAAGCCGTTGTGATTGGCTATAATTATGATTTACAGAAAAATGGAGATAGCTACCCACAAATGGAAGATATCTTGTTAGCCTATACGAAGCAATATGATTTTCCAATTATAAAATGTAATGATTTTGGACATCAAATAGCAAATAGTATTGTTCCTGTGGGAGTGGATACGAAAATAGATATAGAGAATAGGAAGATAGAATTTGTAGGAGAGTTCTTGAAATAATATCCCCATTTCATCATGGAACTAGTGGGGAAAATCAGTGAGACAATTGAAGAAGAGGAGTTTTTTAAGTGAACAATTACGATAGCTTGAATACACTAATTGATACAATAGAAAAAAATCTAAAAAATGAAATAGACTATCAAGAATTAGCCAAAGTAATAGGTACATCTTCGTATGCCATGCAAAGAATCTTTACTTTTTTAACTCGGTATGACAATAACAGAATACATCAGAAAGAGGAGACTAAGCAAAGCAGCAGAAGAACTAAGAAAAACAGACCACAAAATTATTGACATAGCCATTCAATACCATTATGACTCGCCAGTATCTTTTTCCAATGCATTTAAAAAGATGTATGGACAATCACCAGATACTTTTAGAAAAAGCAATACAGAAGTAACTTTTTTTCCTAGAATCCAATTCAATCCAGATATTAAAGGAAGAAAAGAACTGAAATATCGTATTGTAGAAAGAGAAGAGCAGACCTTTTATGGAAAAACAACAGGGGTGATAGCAGAATATGATGCCAAAACAATACAAAACCTATATGAAGAAGTCAGAAAAGATGGAAGTATGGATTTTATCATCAATCATAGTAATGGAAAAGAATTATACTATGGGATTTTTGAGCCGATTTTTGAAAAAAGGGAATATACTAAAAAAGGAAAGTATTATATCTTAGGAATGACACCACGAGAAGACTTTGTAGAAATAAAACTTCCTAAATGCCAATGGGCTTGTTTTGGTTTACCAAATCATAAACAAAGTGACATCTTAAAGCTTGGACATAATATTTATGACAGATGGTTGCCAAATTCAGAGTATTACTTATTTTCCCAATATTCAGAATTAGAGATTTATTATGAAAATGATTGTGAAATTTGCATACCAGTTCAATAACTTAATAAAATTGATACCAAGAAAATAAAGTAAGGTACTTTTATTAGAGATATAATCTAATAAAGGTACTTTTTTTGAGATGATTTTGGGGACGGAGCAAAAAATCATGATTTAAATTAAATAAAATATTCTAAATGTTAATCTATATTACTTTGCAGACCGAGGTAGTTAGCCCTAGGGAATTCACTTCGTAGTTGTGAGGCAAAAAATAATATAGATTAACATAGAAAAACAGTTAAATATAACATGATTTTTTTTTCCTTCGTCCCCAAAATCATGATAAACCTAGAAGTAGTGTGGATGAAAGGAATTTGCATGAAAAAGAAGATATATATTTTGTTATTAATTTTATTGAGCATAATTATATCGTATCTAAGTTTGCAATCAGCAGTATATATTAGCTATGCTATTGATGGCATATTATTTAATCATGCAGAAAAGATACCAAGCTACTTGGAACAAGTTTTAGAAATGAGTACCATAGAAGGACTTGTTATCATCAGTAGCATTATTATCATAATGAATTTACTTATCGTTTTTGTTAATTATATTAGAGAAAGAGTTACTACTAATTTTATGCTAAAGATTAGTTCTAATTTAAAGAAAAAATTATATGCTCATATTTTAAAACTAGAGTATGAAAGCTATCAATCTTATAGTAAAGTAGAAATGTTACAAAGGGTAAATGAGGATGCCACAGCATACGCCGATTTTTTTAAGACACAGTTTAATTTAATACTAGATATCGTATCTTTAGGCTTTTTTATTGTGAGTAAAGGAGTTTTTTTAAGTAGTTTTATCACGATGTATTTAATGTTAACGATTGCTCTTATGTTAGCATTTGCTTTATGGTATTTTCTAAAGATGACAGATAGATTAAAAAAAGTCATTAACAAAAAGAAAAAGATGTTAGGAAAAATGATAGAAAATATGAATCATTTCAAATTTGTTAGAATTTATAATCGACAAAAAGAAGAAATACAAAAATATAAAAGACTAAATAGAGAGTACACGCAAGAAGATGTGAAATTTGTAGATTTGATTTTATTCTACGAAATTGTAAGTGAGCATATGACTTATGTAAAAGATCCTATTATTTATCTATTAGGTGGAATTGCAATTATGAGAGGAAGTATGACACTTGGTACATTAGCTACTTTTATATTATTAGCGAGCAAAATATTAGGTTGTTTATATACTTTTGGAGAGAACTTGGAAGTACTAGATACTTTTTTAGTAGTAAAGCAAAAAATTAAAAAATTAATGAATTTAAAAGAAGAAGAAAACGGAAACAATTATTATGATTTAGATGGAGATATTGTATTTAATCACGTTTCTATTAACATTTCTCAAAGAGAGATTTTATCAGATTTGAATTTTGAGATAAAAAAAGGAGAGAAAATAGCCATTTTAGGAGAAAATGGAAGTGGTAAAAGTGTTTTAGCCAAAGCAATATTGGGATTTTATCCGTTACAAGGAGCGATTTATTTGAATCACCATAATAATCAACAATTAAATCCATCTAATATAAGACAGTACATAGATTTTGTTTCAGGGGAAGCAGATTTGTTTACAGGAACGATATTAGAAAATATACAATTAAATAAGGAAGCCACAGAACAACAGTTAATAAAAGTTGTAAAAGAAGCAAAAATTTACCAAGATATCAAACGATTTGAAGAAGGCTGTCAAACCTTGGTAGGTGAGAAGGGAGTTAAACTTTCTGGCGGACAAAAACAGAGAATTATAATGGCAAGGGCATTGCTCAGAAATAAACCGATTATGATATTTGATAATAGTTTTAGCAAATTAGACAATAAGACAAGTGATAAGGTATTTCACAATTTAATAAAAAAATATCCGCAAACTACGATGATTTTTATTACGCATAAAGCAGAGATAGAAAATTATGTGGATAGAGTGATAAAGATTTCTGGTATTAAGTCAAATAATGAAGAAGAGGAATAAAGAGATGAAATTAAAAGACAAATACAATCAATTTAATAAAATGTATGAAGACGTTGGTTATCATAACAGATTTATTGCTTTATTTGCACTTATTGTAGTAACTGCTGTTATTGATATAGTAACCATTCCTTTTATTGTAAAAGTAATATTAGATGTGGAGATACCACAGCAAAATGTAAAAGGATTGACTATTCTTGCAAGTATCTATATTTTTATTTTAGCAATACAATGCTATATGGTATTAAAACATTGTAAAATGAGGTGTCATTTATCAAGATGGATAAAAAGAGATTTACGAAATAGAATTTTTGAAAAGTTACAAAAGGTAAAAGCTAAGTTCTTTGATGAAAATGAATCAGGTGTTATTTTGCAATTTTTACAAGAAGATACACAAAATGCAGGAGAATTATTTCCGATTGCAAGTACAGAAATGTTTGTTATGGGACTAATAAGATTTTCGATGGAAGCTATCTTTTTGCTATTTGTTAATTTAAAAATTACACTTATTATTTTAGGATTGTATTTTTTGGGATTTATCATTACATTATTTTTTAATCGTAAAACAATAAAAAAAATAATTGAAATTAGAAAAATCAATCGAGAAGTTTATACTACTATTAATGAAGGAGTTCAAAGCTTTTTAACCATCAAAACATTAGGGATAATCAATCAAAAAATAAGGGATTTAGAAGCTAAACTGGAGAGATATAATTCTGAAAGTTCAAAATTAGAGAAAATTATGAGTACTTATCATGGCGTTTTTTCTTTTGTTACTTCGTTTTCCATTATTAGTATTATCTATTTTGGAGGCATGGATATAATACAAGGTTTTATGACCTATGCAGAAATTATGATAATGATAGATTATTCTGGCTATCTTGAATTTGATTTTAGTTGGTTTACGAGACATTTAACTGATTTTAATCAAGCATTTTTTGCTTATTGTAAAATCTTAGGATTGTTAGAGCAAACAGAGGAAGAAGATTTGAAAAAGGGAGAAAAACTGACAGAAAAAATTACGAGTATTGCATTTGACAAAGTATCTTTTTCATATAATAATACACAAAAAAATATTAAGAATTTTTCATTACAAGTAGCAGAAAATGAAAAAATAGCTCTAATCGGAAAGACAGGAAGCGGAAAAACAACGGTTACCAATTTGCTAGAGAGATTGTATGAACCACAACAAGGAGAAATTCGAATCAATCAAAAAGATTACAGAGAATATAGCATTTCTTCTATTCGAGATAAAATCGGATATATTATGCAAGAGGTACAAATTGTACCAAATACCATTATGGATAATATTAAATATGTGAATTCAAAAATAACCAAAGAACAGATAATAGCAATATTTAAAGAATTAAAATTACATGAAAAAATTATGTCTTTGCCCAAAGGATACAATACGAATATTTATGAAAATCCAGATGTGTTTTCTACTGGCGAAAAACAGATGATAAGTTTTGCTAGGATTATGGCTATGGCACCAGATGTAGTTATCTTGGATGAGGTGACTTCTAGTTTGAGTTGGGAAAATGAAGAACTAATTAAAAATGCAATGAATCAAGTTTGTAAAGGTAAGATTACTTTTATGATTGCTCATAGACTATCAACAATTGAGAAGTGTAATAAGATTGTGGAGTTGAAAGATGGGGAAATAGTTGTTACAATTCACAACCCAATTTTTGAAGAACTTAAATGATTGTTATATAAATATTCCAGTCGCATTCGTTCTTTATGCGAAATTGATAGAATTATGGATTTGAGCTTTAAAGTGTATGGATAAGATGTGAAGGGAACAATAGTTGGGGAGGTATGAATAAAAATTGTCTTTTTTTGTTGCCCTTTAAAGAAAAGTTTGTTATACTGTTGTTTAAAAAGATAGATATTAAGAGAAAAAAGATGATGGAGGCTTTATGCCTGTGACGATTTTACGCCTGTGGCGACTTTGTGCCTGTCCCAAACTCGCCACAAATAATACAAGATATTAAGGAGAGAAAATAAAAATGAAATTTGTAATACAAAGAGTTGAAAGTGCAAGTGTGGAAATTGATAAAGAAACAATAGCAGAAATAAAAAATGGTTATTTAGTATTAATTGGAATAACTCATAATGATACAAAAGATACAGCTGATTATCTGATAAATAAATTAATAAATTTAAGAGTTTTTGAAGATGAGAATGGAAAGCTTAATTTGTCTTTAGATGCTATAAAAGGAGAATTATTATTGGTTTCTCAGTTTACATTATATGGAGATTGCTCAAGAGGAAATAGACCTTCATTTATCCAAGCTGCTGATCCAGAATATGCTAATAAATTATATGAGTATATAGTAAATGAATGTAAACAAAAAGTTCAAACAGTTAAAAGTGGAGTTTTTGGAGCTAATATGAAAATAAATCTAATAAATGATGGTCCTGTAACGATTATAATGGAAAAATGATATTTTTATGAGGCGAATATTTAGATTATAATTCTTTTACTTTATGGTAAAGGAATTTTTTTATAAAAATAATACCAAACTCTTGTTTTAAAAAAAGAAATATAGTATAATATGACTTGGAAAAAAAT
The DNA here is from genome assembly GCA_949280815.1 of uncultured Clostridia bacterium. Classification (GTDB taxonomy): domain Bacteria; phylum Bacillota; class Clostridia; order TANB77; family CAG-508; genus CAG-269. The sequence goes on from CASDJM010000006.1 coordinate 28,967, forward strand.
TGCCAAAAAGGTCTGAGCATGGCATAACGTATCTGTAAATTGCTACGCTCAAACAGCGAAGAGATTCCTTTTGGCAAAAAAACAGGGGGAAAGGTTTATGAACGATAAAATCACAATAAAAGGAGCAAAAGAACACAATCTAAAGAATATAAACTTAGAAATACCAAGAGACAAATTAGTCGTTATCACAGGACTTTCTGGGTCGGGAAAATCAAGCTTGGCCTTTGATACCTTATATGCAGAGGGGCAAAGGAGATATGTAGAAAGTTTGTCTTCTTATGCAAGGCAATTCTTAGGATTAATGGAAAAGCCAGAAGTAGAAAGAATTGATGGATTATCACCAGCGATTTCGATTGACCAGAAAACGACTTCTAGAAATCCACGTTCAACCGTTGGAACGGTAACAGAAATTTATGATTACATTCGTTTACTATATGCAAGAATTGGAGTCCCATATTGTCCGAATTGTCATAAAAAGATAGAAAAGCAAAGCATTGATCAGATTATTGATAATATTATGAGCCTACCAGAAGGGACAAAAATTCAAGTATTAGCACCAGTAGTAAGAGGAAGAAAAGGTGAGTTTACCAAACAATTAGAAGGATATCAAAAAGATGGATTTGTCAGAGTTAGAATTGATGGCGAAGTGTATGAATTAGGTGTAGATGATATCAACTTAGATCGAAAGAAAAAGCATGAAGTACAATTGATTGTCGATCGATTAGTGATTAAGCCAGATATTATAAGTAGATTAACAGAATCAGTAGAAATAGCCTTAAAGCATGCCGAGAAGATGGTTTTAATTGATGTTGTAGGACAAAATCCAGTTTTATATAGCTGTAACTATGCTTGTCCAGATTGTGGTTTTAGTTTTCCAGAATTAACACCAAGAATGTTTTCTTTCAATAATCCATTTGGAGCTTGTCCAACTTGTACAGGAATCGGTTATTTAATGAAAATAGATGAAGATTTAATCATTCCTGATAAAAGTAAAACTTTATATGATGGAGTAAAAGCTTTTGGTGCTAGCACGATGAGAAAAGGCGATACCATGGCAAAGATGTACTTTGAAAGTATTGGAAAACATTATGATGTTGAAATCAGAGATACACAAATAAAAGACTTGCCAAGATGGTTTTTAGAGAAAATTTTATATGGTACAGGTGAGGAAGAAATTGATTTTGAATATGCTTCTTATGCGGGAGTTCGTAAATTCAAGGCACCATTTGAAGGAGTATTACCAACTTTAGATAGGCGACATAGTGAAACAAAATCGCAAGGAATGAGAGATTTCTATGAAATGTATATGAGTAACTTACCATGTTACTCTTGTCATGGTGCCAGATTAAAACCAGAAATCTTATCCATCAAAGTAGGAGATAAAAACATTAACGAATTAACAGATATGCCAATTAATAAAATAAAAACATATTTAAACAATCTTACACTAACAAAAACAGAAGCTATGATATCAGAGTTAATTTTAAAAGAGATTGACCAAAGATTACAATTTTTAATGGATGTAGGTTTAGAATACTTAACACTATCCAGAAATGCGGGAAGTTTATCAGGAGGAGAGGCTCAAAGAATTCGTTTGGCAACACAAATTGGTTCTGGATTAACAGGAGTCCTATATATTTTAGATGAACCAAGTATTGGACTTCATCAGAGGGATAATGATAAATTACTGGCAACTCTTAAAAAGTTAAGAGATTTAGGAAATACGCTTTTAGTGGTAGAACATGACGAAGATACCATGTATGCAGCGGACCAAATTATTGATATTGGACCAGGTGCTGGAACACATGGTGGACAGGTGATGGCACAACGGAACAGCAGAAGAAGTAAAACAAGTAGAGACATCTATTACAGGACAATATTTAAGTGGTAAAAAACAAATAGCAGTACCGAAAAAAAGAAGAAAACATACCAAAACAAAGGTAATTGAAGTACAAGGAGCAAGCGAGAATAATTTAAAAAATATTAGTGTGAAATTTCCATTAGGAGTATTTAACTGTGTGACAGGTGTTTCTGGTTCAGGAAAATCTACATTAGTAAATGAAGTTTTATATAAAACCATTGCTAAAGAGCTAAATGGTTCCAATGAAAAACCAGGAAAATGCAAAGGTGTTAAAGGCTTACAAAATATTGATAAAATTATCAATATTGACCAATCTCCAATCGGAAGAACACCACGTTCTAACCCAGCAACTTATACAGGCGTGTTTGATTTAATCCGTGATATATTTGCCAGTACAGAAGAAGCTAAAATGAGAGGTTATCAGAAAGGTAGATTTAGCTTTAATGTGGCAGGCGGAAGATGTGAGAGCTGTAATGGTGATGGTGTTCACAAGATTGAAATGCATTTTTTACCAGATATTTATGTTCCATGTGAGGTATGTAAAGGAAAACGTTATAACCGTGAAACCTTAGAAGTGAAATATAAAGGAAAAAACATTGCTGATGTTTTGGACATGACAGTCGAAGAAGCTTTGGAATTTTTCGATAAAATACCAAAAATTAAACAAAAAATACAGACTTTGCATGATGTAGGTTTAGATTACATTAAACTAGGACAACCATCTACTACATTATCAGGAGGAGAAGCACAAAGAGTCAAACTAGCCACTGAATTGTCAAAAAGAGCAACTGGTAAAACACTTTATATTTTAGATGAGCCAACTACAGGTCTTCATATTGCAGATGTTCACAAACTAGTGGATATCTTGCAAAGATTAGTTGATACAGGAAATACCATTATTGTAATTGAACATAATTTGGATTTGATTAAAACTTGTGACCATATTATTGACTTGGGTCCAGAAGGTGGCGATAATGGCGGAGAACTGGTTGCTGTTGGTACACCAGAACAAATTTGTACGAATGAAAGAAGTCATACAGGTAGGTTTTTGAAGAAATATTTGTAATCATGATGAGCAATTTTTTTGCATAGCGATCTAAAAAACAATGACATATTTATAATTTATGCATTGATATCAACATAAACCTAATAAAAAATTCCCAAACCGTCAATACTAACACTATTCAAGTTTCGACTTTTGCAAGTGAAGGTTATAATATATATTTTTTTTACACTTTGTGTGTCGCAACCTACAAAATCAACTTTTTATCTGTATGTTGCTCCAATCGCACTCACTTTGCTCGTTTGGTCGCTTACGCAGTGTTGCAAAAATTATATATTATAACCTTCACTTGCAAAAGTCGAAACTTGAATAACACTATATATTTGATATGAGGGAGGAAAAATATGTTTAATTTTAGAACAGACTTAGCATCAGAAAGAAGAGAAATCTATCAAAAAGCAAATAAATTAGAAGAAATTGATGGAATCGAAGCAAATCAGGAGGAAATTGATGAAAATATAAAAGTAGAGAGAGTAAGAATAACTAATGAAAATGGGGAAAAGGCAATAGGGAAGCCAGTAGGAAATTACATTACGATTGATATTAAGAAATTAAAAATTGCACAAGAAGAAGAAATACAAAAAGCAGCTGAAACCTTAACAAAAGAATTAAAACAAGTAATTGGAAACCATGTAGACAATCAAGGAGAAATCTTAGTTGTAGGGCTTGGTAATATTTATGTAACACCAGATGCACTAGGGCCAAAAGTAATTAACGAAATAGAGGTAACTAGACATATCATTAACTACTTACCACAATATGTAGAAGAAGGAACGAGAATGGTAAGTGCTATATCACCAGGGGTATTAGGAACAACAGGAATTGAAACAGTTGAAATCCTAAAAGGAATTGTAGATAATATTCACCCAAAATTAGTGATTGTAATTGATGCCTTAGCATCTCGTAGTATTGAAAGAATTAGCAGTACGGTTCAATTGTCAGATACAGGAATTGTTCCAGGAGCAGGAGTAGGAAATACGAGAAGTGAAATTAGTCAAAATACTTTAGGGGTTCCAGTAGTGGCAATTGGAATTCCAACTGTTGTGGAGACAGCCGTTTTGGTAAATGATTGTTTAGATTTATTGATTGAAAAGCTGCAAAATGAAGCGAAATCAAATGATTATTTGAATCATTTAAAAGAAGAGGATAATTATGAGGAAATAAAAGAAGCATTGCTTCCAAAAGATTATAATTTGATTGTGACACCAAAGGAAATTGATGATTTGATTGAAAATATGAAGGAAATTGTAGCAAGTGGAATTAATGGTGCTATGTGAGAAACAAAATGTAAGCTTGTTACTTCTAAAAAATAGAATAAATTTTTAATGGAAACATAATAATAAAAGCTTCTTATAAAAAATGTTAAAAAATGTTGCAAAAAGTATTTTATTAAGATATAATCTATCTGTAGAAAACAAATATGAGGAGGATTATATCATGGAAGAAAAAGAAGAAAAGAAAGTGACTGATAAAAAAGTAGTAGCAGAAGAAAAAAAGGTGGTTGATAAAAAAACGACAACAGAAGGAAAGAAAGAAGCTAAAAAACAAGAAGCTCCAAAGAATTCCAAAAAGGAAGTTGAGAAAACAAAAGGAGAAATGCCAAAAATAGATAACAAAATTATCATAGGTGTAGTGGTAGCAGTAGTAGTTATCATTGCTATATTAGCATGTGTATTCTTGATGTCAGATTCCCCAAAAAATACAGTAGAAACCATGTTAAGTGATTTAAAATCAGGAAATTATGATCAAGAAATGTTAGGAAATGAACTAAAAGAAAGTTTTGATGAAGAGGCTCAAAAGTTATTTTTTGATAAATTAGCTTGGAAAGTGCAAAATGTAAAAACAGAAGGAGATAAGGCAACTGTTGAAGTAGAAATTACAAACAAAGACTTTAAAACGATTATTGGTAATTATATGCAAAGAGTCTTAAAAGTAGCACTTAGTGGGCAAAATGTTGATCCAAAAGAAATGACAAATTATTTAGTAGAAGAATTAAAAAATGAAGATATTGAAACAGTGACTTCTAATCAATCTATTGTATTAGAGAAACAAGATGGAAAATGGAAGGCAACAGAAGAAAACAATGATTTTGCTAATATTTTATTACCAGGATTTAATGAGGCGGTTAGTGCTTTTAACTAGAGTTTAAAATTCCACATTTCAGAATTAAGAATGTTCTGAATGTGGAATTTTTTTATATAAATTACAAATATTACAATCTGTACATAGATTAACTTTATGTTCGAATACTAATTGTAAGGTATTAACAAATTCATCAATATAATCATCTACTAAATGAATATGAATTTTTTTAGGTAGCAAAGTAAGCAATGAATTTAAGATATAATCATTTGATGAAAAAGAAATATCACTTAAATATTTAGCTTTAAAAATATTATCAGCTACTACAATTGAATTTTTATTCTCATCTAATAAAATAGATTCGGAGGAAGAAAAGATAATATGCACCATTTCACATCCGCAAGGTTGAGAATTGATATATAATTTTAGCAAAGAAATAAACTCAAGATATTCTTTTTCTATTACAAAATTGTTCACTGCCTCATTTACCACTTCATCTAAAACAGATAAATAATCTTTTAATCTAAAATTGACAAATCCATTTAAAATAATTGATTTATGAGTCGATAAAAAGGAATAGAATATGTCATACAAGATTTTGAATTTTTCATCAAAAAGATTGGTAAAATCATCTGCCATAATATCAAAACAGCTAGCTAAAATTTTGTCTCTTTCGTTAGCATCAAAATAAAAATAATTTTGCATAATTAATCTTTTTAGTAAAGTTTCTTCTAATTCATCAATCACAAGGAAGCATAAGATAGAAGAGATTTTGGATAAGAAAAGAGCTTCGTCTTTTCCAAAATAATGAATGATAATATTTTGATAAGCTTTAAATTCATTTTTTGAAAAACAGATGTCTTTTAGCTCGATATTTTTTAATTCATTTAGTAGATAATTTAGTAAATCAGAATTATTTGTTTTAATACACAGTGATTTCATGAAAATTCCCCTTTCCAACAAAACTAGTATCTACTAAATTTTAAAAACTTATACATTATAGTATGCAGATTGGAAAATTTGGTGCAATGTACAATTGAAACGTGAAAGATGATTTTGGGGACGGGGGAAAAAATCATGGCATGGATTTAATAAAATATTTTAAATGTTAATCTATATTATTTTTTGCCTCACAACTACGAGGTAAATTCTCCAATGCTGTCAACTTAAGGTGTAATATATTATTTTTTACACCTTGTGTGTCGCAACCTACTAAATAAAGTCTTTGTAGGTTGCTCCAATCGCACTCGCTGTTACTCGTTTGGTCGCTTATGCGGTGTTTCAAAAATAATATATTACACCTTAAGTTGACAACATTGGTAAATTCTCTAGGACTAACTACCTTAATCTGCAAAATAATAAAGATTAACATTTTAGTGATATATTTGATAATCGATGTCTGGAAAGACGCAATCTTTTTTGGCGATGTTTTTTAAAAATTCTTCGTCAATGTTATCTTCTTTAATTTGTTCATATAATTTGGTAAATCTTCCAATGTGGTCTTTAATTCTTTTTTTTGCATAATCTACCATAGTTCCATTGGTTATAATGAATAACCAATCACTGCTTTGGGCTAATAATAGTTCTCTAGCACATTGGTTCAAAGCTTTTTTCTTTAGTCCTTTGGCATTTGGATATAGATAAGCTAACTCACACATTCGATCTCCTGCTACGTGAAGATGCCTATGAACGTAGTCATTGGTTGGATTCAACCATACTTCACTGTAACCATTGGCACCCCAACTAGAACGACAAGGGGAAGAGATCTGCATATTTGGATATTTATCAATGTATTCAGATGGTGTGATTAATTCAAAATTGCAGTTATCGTGGTAAATTTTCTTAAATAAAATATATAGCCAATAAGGCCCTTCATACCACCAATGTCCATAAAGTTCAGCATCATAAGGGCAAAGAATCATAGGTGGTGTTTCCATATATTGTGAAAGATGACTGATTTGTGAAGTTCTACTATCTAAGAAATGCCCAGCTTGTTTTTCAGCAGAGTCCATGGCCCATTGAGGATTGTAATAATCTTTAAAGTCAGTATCACCAGTGATTCGATAATACTTAATTCCTGTGTGAACTCTAACACCATTATGGGCAATGTATGGTTTGATATAGTCATAATCAGCTTCATAACCGATATCACGATAAAATTCTCTATAATTATAATCTCCAGGATAACCATTGATAGAACTCCAAACTTGTCTAGAAGATTCTATATCACGTCCAAAAGCGACTACACCTTCTGGTGAAACGATTGGGGCAAATGTACCATAAATAGGAGTGGGATTGGCATATAAAATACCATGCGATTCGGTAATGATATAATCAATGCCAAATTCTTTTAAATATTTGTCTGCTTCTGGAACATAGCCACATTCAGGAAGCCAAATGCCACGAGGTTTTCTTCCGAAATATCTTTCATAAGTTTGCACACCAACAGCAATTTGAGCCTTTACTGTTTTTTCATTGACATACAAAATAGGAAAATAACCATGAGTAGCACCACAAGTAATAATTTCCAATACGCCGATGTCTTGGAAATGTTTAAAAGCTTCAATTAAATTACAATTGTACACCTCTTTAAATAAGTGTAAGTCATTGGAATATCTGTTTAAATAGTAGTGAGAAAGTTGATTCAATTTTTCATCATTAGCCGTTCTTTTCACTTCTTTTTCTGATAATTCAATTAGCTGTTTTAAATATTTGATATATTTTCTTTGTAATAATTTATTATCTAACATAGAAAGTAGAGGAGGGGTTATTGACATGGTAATTCTAAAATTGACACCTTCATCTACTAGTTTTTGAAAGTTTGTTAATAAGGGAAGATAGGTTTCGGAAATTGCTTCATATAGCCAAGATTCTTCTAAATAATCATCACTTTCTGGGTGATGGATAAAAGGAAGATGAGCATGAAGAACAAAACTTACATATCCTTTTTTTTCTTGCATTTTAATAATTCTCCTTTGTTTTGAGACAAGGGGAAAGGTTTAAATTGTCTCATTTGAATTTTGATGAAGGGTTTCCAGAAGAAGGATTATAGATTTCTTCTAGATTTTCATCCGGATAAATTTCTTTATAAAAGTCATAAATGTCATATATTTTTCCCATATTTCGAATAAATGAAATAGAAGATAGTTGCTTTTGTGTTTGTTTTCCTGTTTTTATATTCCTAAAATAAACCATTTTTTGGTTAGGATCCAATAAAATTCTATCATTTGGTGATTCGATTTCATTTGAAGTGGTAATGTATATGTAATCAATATTTAATGTTTCCGTTTTTACAATAGGACGTCTTCCAAGTTCAATTCGATAGTCACATTTGCTATCTGCTACATGTAAATACCAACTATTAGCAAAATCATTAATTTCAATTTCAAAACGATAACCTAAGGTATCATTATAAATGATAAGAATTGGTTTTGTAGTTTCGAAAAAGTCATCTCCATATTGTTTTTCGAAGTTTTTTCTATCTTGATCAGAAATGTCCCAATAAATAAATAGATTTGTAGGGGTTTGTGCTAAAACTTTTACAATGGTTTGATTGTAACGATATGGCAAATCATAATATTCTACAATGTCTATTTTTTTCTTGGAAGAGGTATTTCTTTTGGTAGTAGATTTTTTGGTAGTTGTGGTTTTATTTTTAGTGGTTGTTTTTTTAGCTACAGTAGATGATTTCTTTTTAGTAGTAGAAGTGGTTTTGGTAGTAGCCTTTTTGGGACTAGCTTTTTCTTCTATATCAGTAGCCTTTTTCTTGACAGTGGTAGAGGTAGAAGCTTTTTTCGATGTACTGGTGGGCTTTTTAGTGGTTGCTACTTTTTTTTCTTCTTTATTTTCATTTTCTAATTCTTTTTGTTCTTTTGTTTTTCTTGGCATTATAATCCTCCTATGTAAATCTCATACTTTCCCTCATATCTTATACTAAAAGCAAAAGAAATTCAAGTAAATTAGACAAAGTTTTTGAATTTGTTGTAACGTGATAATGATTTTTTTTCGTTAAATTTCTTCAAAAGTCTTTCAAAAAACAACAAAATAGTATAGAATAATAAAAAATATATATTAGGGAGAGGAATATGAACAAAAAATGGCAAATCTATGAAACAGACGAAAATAAAATCAAAGAAATACAAGAAAAATACCATATAAATAAAATATTAGCAACTATTTTAGCAAACAGAAATATAACAAAAAAAGAAGACATACGACTATTTTTAGAGCCAACCAGAAATGACTTTCATGATCCGTTTTTAATGACAGACATGAAAAAAGCAGTAGATAGAATTATTAATGCCATTGAAAAGCAAGAAAAAATAATTATTTATGGTGATTATGATGTAGACGGGATTACCAGTATAACGGTATTAAAAAGCTTCTTACAAGATAGAGGAATAGAGGTGGGGAGCTATATTCCCAATCGATTAGAAGAAGGATATGGATTAAACAAAGAGGCAATTGAGAAAATTGTAAAAGAAGGATGTCAATTAATGATTACTGTCGACTGCGGTATATCATCTGTCGACGAAATTGCCTTTGCAAATTCACTTGGTTTAGAAACTATTGTAACTGATCATCATGAACCAGGAAATGAGTTACCACAAGCTATTTCAGTAATTGATAATAAAAGAAAAGATAGTAATTATCCTTTCCGAGAACTAGCTGGTGTTGGTGTGGTTTTTAAGCTGATTCAAGCGATTGGAATTACCTTAGGACTAAAGGAAGAAGAATATCTTAAATATTTAGATATTGTATGTGTGGGAACCATATCAGATATTGTTCCTTTAATAAACGAAAATAGAGTGATTGCAAAACTTGGACTTATGTTGATTCGCCAAACAAAAAACATTGGATTACGTTCGATTATCAATTCTTCTGGTTATACGAAAATAGATTCTAACAGTATTTCTTTTGGGATTGCTCCTAGAATTAATGCTTGTGGAAGGATGGGTAAAGCGGAGGAAGCCTTAGAATTATTGTTATCAAAAAATATCAATCATGTGAATGAATTAACCAAACAATTAAATGAACATAATCAATTAAGACAAGAAACAGAAAAAAGTATTTTTGAAAATGCGGTCAAGAAAATCGAAGAAGAACATTTAGATGAAGGAAATAGCATTATTGTGGGAGGAGAAAATTGGCATCATGGAGTCATTGGAATTGTATCTTCTAAAATCACAGAGATGTATTTTAAACCAAGTATTTTATTAAGTTTTGAAGAAGACGGAATTGGGAAAGGTTCTGGAAGAAGTATCCCAGGATTTGATTTACATGATGCTTTAACACAATGTAATGATATAATTGAAAAATTTGGTGGACATAGTATGGCCATTGGAATAACAGTACGAAAAGAGAGGTTTTTAAAATTCAGAGAAAAATTTGAGGAGATTGCATCAAAAGCACATATTGATGAAATTATGCCAGTAATTCAAGTCGATAGCAAAATTGATGTAAAAGATATTAATAAAGAAATGGTAGAGAGTTTAAAACAGCTAGAACCTTTTGGTGAAGGGAATCGTATGCCAGTTTTTGTGTTTAAGAATTTGAAAGTTGATTCCATTAGAGCTTTATCAGAAGGAAAACATCTAAAACTAACTTTAAAGGATAATAATACGATTATAGGTGCCATCGGATTTAATTTAGGTCATTTGGCTGAAGAGTATAGGATTGGAGATAAGATTGATGTGGTTGGTGTTCTAGAGATTAATAGTTTTAATGGTGTAGATAGTTTACAAATTAATATGAAGGATATTATGAGGTCTGCAAAATAATAGATACAACAGTAAAAAATAGGTAAAAGTAAAAGGGAGGCTTGATTGTGCAAGAAGCAAAAGAGATAACGATACAAGATGTACTTAATAAAAGAAAACAACATACTAGAAAAGTAGATACAAAATTAATTTTGAAAGCATATAACTATGCTTATAATCATCATGGCAATCAATGTAGGCGTTCAGGAGAACCATATATTATCCATCCTCTTAATGTGGCATATATTTTAGCAGATATTGGATTAGATGATAGTACCATAAGTGCAGCCCTTTTACACGATGTTGTAGAAGATACAGTAGTAACAGATAAAGATATTATACAGGAATTTGGTATAGAGATTGCCGAAATGGTAGAAGGAGTTACCAAACTAGGAACGATGCAATTTGTTTCGATTGAAGAACAACAAGTAGAAGATTATAGAAAAATGTTTTTAGCAATGGGAAAAGATATTAGAGTTATTCTAATCAAATTGGCAGATAGGCTTCATAATATGAGAACATTAAAATATTTAAGAAGAGACAGACAAATAGCAAATGCCAAAGAAACAATGGAATTATATGCACCATTAGCCAATCGTTTAGGATTGTATTCGATTAAATGGGAGTTAGAAGACTTAGCTTTTAAGTACTTATATCCCGAAGAATACCATGAATTAGTAGAAGGAATCAACAAAAAGAGAGAGGAAAGACTTCAGTTTATTGAAAAAATTATGGATGATATTCGTATCCAATTAAAAAAACAAAGAATAGAATCAGAAGTTACGCGGAAGAGCGAAACATTTATATAGTATTTATAGAAAAATGAAAAGAGACAATAAAACACTGGATCAAATTTATGATTTATTTGCTTTGCGTATATTAGTTCATTCCATTAAAGATTGTTATTCTGCCTTAGGAATTGTGCATGAAATGTACACACCCATGCCAGGAAGATTTAAAGACTATATTGCTGTACCAAAGCCAAATATGTATCAATCTATTCATACTACGTTATTAGGCGATAAAGGAACCCCATTTGAAGTACAAATTCGTACTTGGGATATGCATCGAGTAGCAGAATTTGGTATCGCAGCACATTGGGCATACAAAGAAGCCAATTATTTTGGTAAAAAGACATCAGTCAAAGTAGAAGAAGATAAATTAGCATGGCTAAGAGAAACTTTAGAATGGCAAAAAGAAATGCAAGACCCACAAGAATTTTTAACAACATTAAAAACAGAATTATTTGAAGATGAGGTATATGTATTTACCCCCAAAGGTGCTATAAAAGTATTACCCAAAGGAGCAACGCCAATTGATTTTGCTTATAGTATACATGCTGAGATTGGTCATCATATGACAGGTTGCAAAATTAATAGCAAAATGATGCCAATTATTACTCCTCTAAAGAGCGGAGATATTGTTGAGATTGTTACTTCTGACAATTCAAAAGGACCAAGTAGAGATTGGCTAAAATTTGTTAAAAGTACAAGTGCTAAAAATAAAATTTTAGGTTGGTTTAAAAAGGCACAAAAAGCAGAGAACATTGAAAGAGGAAAAGACTTAATTGAAAAAGAATTAAAAAGAATTGGTTTTTCTTATTCTGATTTATTTAAAACAGAATATATAGAACCAATGCTGGATAAATATAAATATAAGAATTTGGATGAAATGTATGCAGCAGTTGGATTTGGAGCAAATTCAGCGGTAAAAGTAATTGCTAGAATGTTACAAGAATATCGAAAAGAGCATGAAGAAGAAAACATTGAAGCAAAAATAGAAGAATTAGCAAAAGCAAGACAAAAACGTCCGAAACCATCGGACACAGGTGTTATCGTAAAAGGAATCGATAACTGCCTTGTGAAACTATCAAAATGTTGTAATCCGCTTCCAGGAGACGAAATTATAGGCTATATTACAAAAGGAAGAGGGGTATCTGTTCATAGAAAAGATTGCATCAATATTGAAGATTTACTTTCAGAAGAAAATAGAATGATTGATGTAGAATGGTATCATGAAAATCAATCTTTTTATCAAGTGGATATAGAAATTTATTCTAATGATAGAAAAGGATTATTAATGGATATCTTAAAAGAAATTGGAACAACAAAAGCAAAAATTCTTGGTGTTAACACAAAAACTACGAAAGAAAGAATTGCTATTATGGAAATTACGTTAGAAGTTGAAAATTTGGAGGAATTAAATAAGGCACAAACAGCAGTTAGAAAGGTTAATAGCGTATACGAAGTAAGGAGAAAAAAATAAGATTGTGACAAGAAGAGGGGATCCCTCTTGTCACGACAATGCTGTCAACTTAAGGTGTAATATATTATTTTTTACACCTTGTGTGTCGCAACCTACTGAATAAAAGCCTATGTAGGTTGCTCCAATCGCACTCGCTTTGCTCGTTTAGTCGCTTACGCGGTGTTGCAAAATAATATATTACACCTTAAGTTGACAGCATTGTTTGTCACGAAAAGAGAGGAAGAAAGATGAAGTTAAAGGAACTGAAGATAGATACTTGGATTGGAGATCCAACCAATTGTTATATTGTAATAGATGAAGAGTCAAAAGAGACGATGGTAATTGATCCAGCAGGAGAGGTTGATAAGATAGAAGAGTTGATTGGCATTATGGAGGGAAAATTGAAATATATTTATTTGACTCATTGTCATGGTGATCATATTTTAGGAGTGACTGAGTTAAAAAATCGATGTGGCGGAAAGATATTAATCCACAGGGAAGATAGTGAAGGTCTAAATAATCCAGATATTAATTTGACACCGTATATTGGAGTAGGAGAGATTGAATTAGAAGCAGATTCTAGAATTGATGATGATGACTTAATTCATCTAGGAAATACAGAATTTAAGGTTCTTCATACACCAGGACATACCAAAGGTAGTACGAGCCTTTATTGTGAAGAAGAGAATTGCCTATTTTCTGGCGATACTATTTTTAGAGGGACTTGGGGAAGAACGGATTTGCCTACTTCTAGCAGAGAGGATATTATGAAATCGATTGAGGAAAAGATTATGGTTTTACCAGATGAGACGATTGTGTATCCGGGTCATGGTATGATGGCAATGCTAAGGGATGAAAAGCCAATTTATTTGGAATTAAAGCCAAAATTGTTCTAAAACCTCTTGAAAATTATGTAAAATATAGGTATAATAATAATGTAACAATAAAAATATTTTGCAGAAGGAGGATGATGCGATATGCCAAAATTAAATGTTGATGTACGGGAAATCCATAAAGCAGGATACAACGTACAAAGAAGAGAAAAATGGTTCTGTGCCATTGTTTCTTCTAAGACAGGGGAGTCTGTCTTAAAAGTAGTGCTACTACCAAGTTCAATAGTAGCATTAAACAGAGAAACATTTTCATGTTCTCATGATGAGGTGCATATTACTCTAAAAGAGGGCAAACCAGTAGCAGAATGTGGAAATAAATTAATCTGGGCAATTTAGTTAAAAATCTGGTGGAATTGAATCGTATCATGGAAACACGGGAGGCGTTGGAATTTTTCCAACGCTTCCTATCTAAAATTAAGGAAAGAAGTGATAAAAATGAATCAAACAGAACCAAGAACATTAGCAGGATTTATGGAGCTATTACCAAACGAACAAATCCTATTTGAGCAAATGAAACAAACTATAGAAAATACGTATCAAAAATTTGGATTTTTACCATTAGATACGCCAATTATAGAATTATCAGAAGTATTACTAGCCAAAGCAGGGGGAGAAACTGAAAAGCAAATTTATCGATTTAACAAAGGAGAAACGGATTTATCTTTAAGATTTGACTTAACTGTGCCTCTTTCTAAATATGTTGCCAAAAACTATGGGAATCTAAGTTTTCCTTTTAGAAGATATCAAGTTGGAAAAGTATATCGTGGGGAAAGAACACAAAAAGGTAGATTTCGTGAATTTTATCAATGTGACATTGATGTCATTGGAGATGGAGAGTTAGATATTATTAATGATGCAGAGCTTCCAAGCATTATTTATACGATATTTAAAGAATTAGGATTTGACAATTTTACTATTTGTATTAATAATCGTAAAATATTAAATGGTCTATTTGAAAGTTTAGGACAAAAGGAAAATTCTGTTGAGATTTTAAGAGTAATTGATAAAATTGACAAAATAGGAAAAGAAGCTGTAATAGAAGAATTAACTAAATTAAAGGTAGAAAAAACAGAAATCGAAACCATTATGAATTTTATCGCAATTGATGGAACTTCTGATGAGAAAATCGAAAAATTGGAGAATTTAGGAATAGAAAATGAAGTGTATGCTAAAGGGGTAGAAGAATTAAAACAAGTGGTAAAAAATATTCGATTATTTGGTGTTCCAGATAACAATTTTAAAGTAGATTTAACGATTGCAAGAGGATTAGATTATTACACAGGAACGGTTTATGAAACTTTCTTGAATGATTATAGAGAAGTTGGTAGTGTATGTTCAGGAGGAAGATACGAAAATTTGGCAGAATATTATACCGATAAAAAACTACCAGGTGTCGGAATTTCCATTGGTTTAACACGATTATTCTATAAATTAAATGAACTAAATTTAATTAAAGCAGAGCAAAAATCAGTTTCACAAGTGTTGATTATACCAATGTTAGAGGATTTAGAACAACCGATTAAATTGGCAACTGAATTAAGAAAACTTGGCGTTAATACAGAGGTGTATCTAAACGATAAAAAGCTAAAGGCTAAGTTCAAATATGCTGATAAGTTGAAAATTCCTTATGTGGTTGTGATTGGAGAAAACGAAATTGCTACTAATATGGCTAATATCAAAAATATGGAGACAGGAGAGGAGAAGAAAGTTAAGTTAGAGGCAAGTGAGATTTGTAAAAATGTGTAGAGTGTCATTATAAATGTCCCCACTTAATCCCGGAACCATTGGGGAAAGTGGGGAATTATTTATAAAGCAAAGTAATTTTATTGCCATTTTTCTCAATAAACCCCTCTTCCTTTAGAAGCTTTAGTTCTCGCATCATAGCACTTCTATCTACACTTAAATAATCAGCTAAATCAGTCAAAGAAAAAGGCAAAGAAAAAGTTTTGCTTAAACTTCTAGTCGATAACATTGTGAAATAACCAATCAATTTGTCACGAGTAGACCTTTTAGTAAGTAATTCAATTCTCATGTTTAAATCAGTAACTTTACTTAATATTAATTCTGGCAAATCTTCTGCCAACTCTTGATGAAATTTACAAGTAGTTCTACATTTCGTATGAATATCATTATAACAATAGAAAAGGACTTCACATTTTTCGCGAGCTTCTACCAACAATTCGTTATTAGTCGTAATGGTATAGAATACTTCGCCAAAAACATCATTAGTAGAAAAATGTTCTACAATTGTTCTATTTCCATTTAAATCATAACGAACTAAATCTGCATTTCCATTTATTAAAATACAAAATTGATTTCTTTTTTTGATATAACTAGTAATAACCTCATTTTTAGCAAAGATTTTCTTTTGTACTCTATGACAGCTGTTTTCGAATTTTTTGATTAGTTCTTCTATATTAAAATTAATATCCATTTTTATTTTCTCCTCTTACTATAAATGAATGATTATCTCTCGATATCTTCATTTTTCTTTGTTTTTTATTTTTATAATAAACATCTATTGTTTATATTAATAAGTGTATCTATTATAACAGAAAAAAGTTGCAAATGCAACATTGATTTAAATTCGATATCATATCTTAAATGTTGATTTGTAACGTTCATTTATATTATTTTGCAGATTGAGGTAGTTAGCCCTAGAGAATTTACTTCGTAGCTGTGAGACCAAAAATAATGTAAATCAACATGAAGAAAATGACATGTAAAAGTAATCATGATTTTTTTCTCTGTACCTAAAGGTATTACTTATCTGTAAGTTCGCTTAACGCTCGCACAGCTAAGGGCATCTCCAAAATTATTGTAACAAAACTGTAACATAAATGTAACATTCGACAAAAACTTACATCGAAGCTTGATTAGAAATTGGAAAAGTATGTTAGTTGCTTTTGCAACAGAAATTAAAAAATCTTTCTATATAATAAAAACATACAAAAAAAGAAAGGGATGGAAGTTACATGAAAATCATTAAAAGAGATGGAAGAGCAGTAGACTATGATAGAGAAAAAATAAAAGTTGCGATTGAAAAGGCAAATAAAGAAGTAAGACCAAAAGAAAGAGCAACCAAAGAAGATGTCAAAAATATCATTGAATATATTGAAGAATTGAATAAGAAAAGAATGTTAGTAGAAGACATTCAAGATATTATAGAAGAAAAATTAATGGAAATTGGTAAATACGAATTATCCAAAAAATATATTGTATATCGTTATACCAGAGCATTAGTCAGAAAACAGAATACAACAGATGAGTCAATTCTTGGTTTACTTAGAAACGAAAACAAAGAATTAGCAGAAGAAAATTCTAACAAAAATACTTTATTGGCTTCCACGCAAAGAGATTACATCGCAGGAGAAGTGTCAAGAGACTTAACGAAAAGATTATTATTGCCAGAAAAAATAGTCAAAGCAGACGAAGATGGCATTTTGCATTTTCATGATGCGGATTATTTTGTACAACCAATTTTTAATTGTTGTTTAATTAACATAGCAGATATGTTAGACAATGGAACTGTTATGAATGGAAAAATGATAGAAACACCAAAAAGTTTCCAAGTGGCATGTACCATAACCACGCAAATTATTGCAGCAGTAGCAAGCAATCAATATGGAGGACAATCAGTAGATTTAATTCATTTAGGAAAATACTTAAGAAAGAGCTATGATAAATTTAAAGAAGAAATGCAAGAAAAATATAAAGGGAAAATACCAGAAGAAACAATAGAAGAGATTGTGGAAGATAGGCTAAAATCAGAATTAAGAGCAGGTGTACAAACCATTCAATATCAAATCAACACTTTAATGACGACCAATGGACAATCACCTTTTGTAACTTTATTCTTACATTTGGAAAAAGATGACCCATATATCAAAGAAAATGCGATGATTATTGAGGAAGTTATGAAACAAAGGCTAGAAGGTATTAAAAATAACAAAGGTGTTTATGTGACACCAGCTTTCCCAAAGCTAGTTTATGTATTGGACGAATTCAATAATTTAACAGGGGGAGAGTATGACTATCTAACAAAATTAGCAGTAAAATGTTCCGCTAAAAGAATGTATCCAGATTATATTTCTGCTAAAAAGATGCGTGAAAATTATGAAGGAAATGTATTTAGTCCAATGGGATGTCGAAGCTTTTTATCACCATGGAAGGACGAAAAAGGAAACTATCAATTTGAAGGAAGATTTAATCAAGGAGTCGTAAGTATTAATTTACCACAAGTCGGAATTGTAGCAGATGGAGATGAAGAAAAATTTTGGGAAGAATTAGATGAAAGATTAGAACTATGCAAAGAAGCTTTAATGTGTAGACATTATGCTTTATTAGGAACCAAATCAGACATCAGTCCAATCCATTGGCAATATGGAGCAATTGCACGTTTAGAAAAAGGCGAAACGATAGATAAATTGCTATTTGGAGGGTATTCAACTATGTCATTAGGATACATTGGACTATATGAAGTAACGAAATTAATGACAGGGGAATCTCAAACCACAGAAAAAGGACATCAATTTGCTCAAAAATTGATGAAATATTTAAGAGCAACAACGGATAAATGGAAGAAAGAAACAAATATTGGATTTGCTTTATATGGCACACCAGCAGAAAGTTTATGCTATAAATTTGCCAGAATAGATAAAGAAAAATTTGGAACTATTAAAGATGTAACAGATAAAGGATTTTATACCAATTCTTATCATGTTGATGTAAGGGAGAAAATAGATGCTTTTGATAAGCTAACATTTGAAAGTGAATTCCAAAAAATATCTTCTGGTGGTTCTATTTCATACATTGAAATACCAAATATGAATAAAAATTTAGAAGCTTTAGAAACAGTTGTAAAATTTATCTATGATAATATTCAGTATGCAGAATTTAATACGAAATCAGATTTCTGCCATGAATGTGGATTTGATGGAGAAATTATCATTAATAAAGATAATAAATGGGAATGTCCGAACTGTAAGAATAAAGACCATAATAAGATGACAGTGGTACGAAGAACTTGTGGCTACTTGGGAGAAAATTTCTGGAATGTGGGAAAGACAAAAGAAATTAGACAAAGAGTAATGCATTTGTAAAATGTCCCCACTGGTTCCGGGATAAAATGGGGACACCAGGATAAAGTGGGGACAACAACAAAGGAGGATAAAATGGAACGAAAAGAAATTATAAAGTATTGCTTAGAACTATCCAATACTTATGAAGATTATCCATTTCCAAATGATGAAATTTCTGTGACGATGAAACATCTTAGTAACAATAAATGGTTTGCATTAATTATGAATGTAAACGACAAGCTATATCTTAATGTAAAGACAAAACCAGAGTATTCAGAGTTACTAAGGAATACCTATGAATATATTATTCCAGCTTATCATATGAATAAGGAACATTGGAATACAATTATTGTAGATGAAGAGGTTGATAGCGATATTGTGAAAGAACTAATTGTGCAAAGCTATGAATTGACAAAGAAATAGAAAAGAAGTCAGTCATATATATTAAATAGTTACTTATATTTTGAAGTTATAATTTTTGAAATATTGAAATTGCCAAGAGGGATAGACCTTCTTGGCAAAAATAATAGATATTTAAGAATTTGTATTCAGGAATTTACTTAATAATTGTTCTCTACATTTATTTTCAAACTCATCATTTAAAGGCTCTAAAATGATATTTTCCTCATATTTTCGATTAAGACAATACTTAATGATATAATCAGTAAGTTCGGGATTTTTGGAAAGTAGGGGACCATGTAAATAAGTTGCAATGACATTGTCCTGAAAAAATCCTTCCCCGAGAGTCTTCAAATTGATTACCATTTCCAGACAGTACAGTACCAAAAGAAGTAGTAATGTCGAAAGTTTGTCCACCATGATTTTCAAAACCAATAATTTTTGTTTTTTTATCATTTAAATTTGCTTCAATCACAATATTTCCGATACATCTTTTTTTTCTATCGTTAATAGCTTCTGTATAATAATCAAAAATCTCTAATCCAGGAATCATATTGCCTTCCACATCTTTATAGTATTTACCAAATAATTGGTAAGCACCACAGATTAATAAGAAAAAGACACCAGCATCAATTGCTTCCTGAATAGAATCTTTGTATTGAATTAAATCTTGAGCCAAAATTCCTTGTTCTTGGTCAGCACCTCCGACCAGCAAAAACCAAATCATAGCTTTTAAAGTCAGGAGGAGTATCACCAATGGAATAAGTTTCAATTATGGCTTTGAATCCGCGTTGTTCTAAGCGATAATGTAAAACTTGAATGTTTCCAAAATCTCCATATAATTCTAAAATATCTGGATATAAATATAATATTTTTAATTCTTTCATAGCTTCTCCTTTATTTTAGTTTTAAAATTTCATTTCTAGTTGGTTGTAAAGAGGTATAGTTAGCAATGACATATTTTTTGACATCAGTTTGATAAAATTTTTCTACTGCTTCGTGCAAGTCTAAATAGGGTTCAATTTTATCGATAGGGAATCCAGCTGTTTTAATTCGAATGGCGATGTCATAGGCACGAGTGCCAGATGTGACAATTCTTGTTACATGGTTTAAGGTGTCAAAGTTGATATCCCAAATCCACGATACATCGCGTCCATCTGCAAGATTGTCATTTAAGACGAATAATAATTCTTTATCTTCTTCATCTTCATTTAAAATTCTTAGACTAACATTACTACCAGTTGGGTTTTTAGCTAAGTTGATGATGGTTGGAATGCCTTTTATTTCGAGTTCTTCCAATCGACCATTGTTTAAGACAAAACTTGACAACGCTTTTTGTATAATTTCCGTATCAATGTGGTATAAGCTGGCACAAGCGACCACAGCAACAAAGTTATAAATATTATAAATACTATTAAATCTAGTTTGATAAGTAGTTTCATTAATAGCAAAAGTATGATTTTTTAAATTAATGTTAGTTGCAAGTTTATAAATTTCATTATCTCCATAATTGCAATTCGGACATTTGAATTTTCCAATGTGAGAATACTGATAGTATTCATATTCAATACGAGTGTTACAGAAAGGACAAAATTTTCCTTCTCCAGCTTCTTTCATATCATCAGTTGCATAGTCATATTTTTCAACACTAAAGTAATATACATTATGATTTTCTGGGTTAGCTTGTCCAAGTCTTGCTACATTTGGATCATCATTGTTTAGTATTAAATTTCCTGTGTAAGTTTTTAAAAATTCTTGAATTCTTAAAATTAAGGATTCTACTTCACCATTTCGATCTAACTGGTCACGGAAAAAGTCAAGAACGACCAGAGTATCTAATTTTAAATCTTTAAAAATGACTGGCACATAGCCTTCGTCTACTTCAAATACTAAATAATCAGCTTTTACTTTACCAGTTAAAGTACAATTTTTTAGGATAGTGGATAAAATACCAGTTTCCATATTGTTTCCTTCGATATTACTAATTACTTTCTTATCAGCTGTTTTAAAAACATGTCCAATGGCATTGTTTGTCATAGTTTTACCATTAGTTGCTGTTACTGCTATAATAGGACAATCAATTTTGAAATATTGAAATATTTGAGGGTTCCAGTCGTAGGCTATTTTTCCTAAAAAGTTACCACCGTTTTTGCCTGCTATTTTTAATCCAAAGTGTAAGATTTTCATGGCTAATAAAATAAAAAAGTTTTTCATATTTAATCTTAGTCCTTTCTTAAAGAAATTTGTTGAAAAAATTGTGATTGCTTTTCAACTTTTTATTCCCTTGATTTTGGAACATTATATCATAAGAAAAAAAAATGGACAATAAAATTCAACTTATTCTTTTAAGCTTAGTATTTTTTAGTTTTCGTAGTAGTTGTTACTGTTCAGCCTTGCTTTCTCACTAAAAAGAAAAGAGCAAGGCTGACTAGTAGCAGTAAAATTATTGAATAATGTGAATTGTTTGTGAAAAAGGTTGACTTCTTCAAAGGTATATTTTAGAATAACAATATCATTAATTTCCCAAATTTATTAAGTTCAGTTTAGATATGCATATATTAAAATTTTATTTCTGAAGATTTCAAAATAAACCAAAAATAAATAATGAATATAAGAACAACAGTGGCATGATTAAAATATCTTGACCTTTTAGAGTGTATTTTATGCCATGCCTGTTAGTTGCTTGCGAAAATTTCGTATATATTTTCTGTGATAAGAAAAAAAATAATAACTTTACTGAAAAATAAATATTGACAAACAAATAAAAATAATATACAATACAGAAAGAAGGGATTGTTTGAAATTTATTACTTATCGACAATATATTGAATACTTAAAAAACAATAAAAACATGAAATTAAAAGAAAAAGATGTTGCTTATAAAATTCCTGATTTAGAGAAAAACCAAATTAATAATCAAGAAAGAATCGAAGAAATTAACAAAAAACATGACAAAATGTTTCGTAATATTTTAAGTAGAAAAAAAGAAATGATAAACTTTTTAAATGAATTTTTAGCATTAAAAGAAAAGATAAAGCTAGAACAACTTACACAATGTCATACCGATTTCATAACCAAACAATACAAAGAAAAACATTCGAATCTTATTTATAAATTAAAGCAGAAACCAGTTTATTTTTTAGTGGAGCATCAAAGTACAATAGACCAAGATATGCCATTAAGAATATGGGAATATGTGGGTCAAATTATGCGAAAAGAAAGTATTGTGCAGAAAACGTATTTAAGAAAAGATAAAGTTTATCCAGTTGTAGTGCCAATTATCATTTATACTGGATTTCAGAAATGGAAAGCCCAGACGAATTTTTCACAAAGTCAGTATCAATCACGAAATTACAAAGATTATGAAATTAATCTAGAATATAATTTGATAGCAGTACAGGATTATACATTAGAAGAATTATTGGAGAAAAGAACTTTATTTGGCAGTATTATGATAATTGAAAAGTGTAGAGAGGCAGAAGAATTAAACCGACAAATTAATAAAATCGTAGAAGTCATTGATGATTCAAAAGATTTGGAAGCATTAGCAGAAATTATTTCTAATATTATAGTGTTTCGTATTGGTCAGGAAAAGGCAAAAGAAATACTAGAAAAAATAAGGAGAAAAGGAGAATTAATTTCTTCCTAATACTATATACTACTTTATAAAAAAACATAATAAACTTTTGAATGTGCTGAGAATAGAACAGTAGCAAATAGTCAACCGAATATTAAATATTCGGTCTTTTTCTATTGTAAAATGAGCAAAAGTATAGTAAAATGGAGGCAGAGTTGAAAGTAGAAAAATAATAAATTTTTGCAGACAAACAATTAAATGTGAGTTGAATGCTAAATATTAAATTTTATAAAATATTAATCAGCCCACTAAGGAAGGAATAAAATGAAAAATGAGATATACCAACACAAACAAGACAGAAAACATTCAATTAAGCAAAGACAATTATTATGTAGTGCTAGATTTCGATGGAACAATAACAAATGCAGAAAGTATTGATTCATGGATGGCATTAATTGACTTTGAAATCTATGGAGAAGAATGTAAAAAAGATGTCGAAAAACTAAATGGAAAATATAAACCCATAGAATCAGATTACGAAATGGAATATGAAATAAAAAAACAACATTTGGCAGATTGGTATGGTAAAAGTATGAATCTCTTATACAAATACCAATTAACATATACAAAATTGCAAAAAGCACTTCAAAAAGAGAAGCTAAAACTTAGAGAGGGGGCAAAGGAATTCTTAAAAAAATTACATCAGGAAGATATACCAGTTATTATCATATCAGCTGGAATAGGAAATACCATAGAGGAATTTTTGAAAAAACAGGAATGTTATTACAATAATATTTATATTATTAGCAATTTTATTAAATTCAAAGAAAATAAAATGCAAAAATTTACAGGAACTATTATTCATTCCATGAATAAAAAAATGGAAGGATTTTTACCAGAGAGATGGCAAAATGAAATAAAACAAAAAGAATATGCGATATTATGTGGTGATATCGTGGATGATATACAAATGACTAAGAAAGAGAATTTAGACAAAACGGTGACAATAGGATTTTTAAACAATAACACAGATGAAAAATTAAAGTATTATAATCAAAATTACGATTTTGTATTAACAGAAGAAGAAGCTTGTTTTCAAGAAGTAGAAAAGATAATGTTACAATTTACAACTTAAATAAATATTAGTAAGAGATACAAATATTATAAAAAAGATAATTAAAATGTGAAAGGGAGATGTATAAAATGAAAAAATTTGGAAATGTATTATGGGGGATTGTATTAATCATTGTAGGTGTTATTTTTGGGCTAAATGCCATGGGATTAACTGATATTAATGTTTTTTTTAGAGGTTGGTGGACATTGTTTATTATTGTACCAAGCTTTATTGAATTATTTAGAAGCACCAATAAAATGTGGAGCATTATATGGCTAGTAATAGGAATCGTGTTGTTGTTATGTACAAGAGGCATATTATCTTTTAGTCTAATGGGAAAATTAATCTTTCCATTTATATTAGTCATGATAGGACTTAGTATTATTTTTAAAGATACTTTTGATAAAAAAGTAGTGGAAAAGATAAGAAGCTTAAATAGCAATAAAGAAAAATTGGATGAAATTTGTGCTACTTTTGGAAGTCAAGAAAGTGATTTTTCTGGGCAAGAATTTAATGGAGCAAATTTAGATGCTGTATTTGGAAGTGTAGAATTAGATATTTCGAAAGCAATAATAAAGAATGACCAAGTGATTAATGCAAATAGCATTTTTGGAGGAATTGAAATAAGAGTACCAACAGGAGTAAATGTCAAAGTCAAATCGACACCAATCTTTGGAGGAGTGAGCAATAAGGCAAAAACGGATTATAATGAAAGTTCACCAACGATTTATATTAATGGAGTTGCCATATTTGGAGGTGTTGAGATAAAATGACATCTTTTCAAAAAATAATAAAATATGGAGCAATAGCATTTGCTATTTATTTATGCTTTATGATTCTTGGAATCATTGTTAGTACCATTACTGCTATTTTTGGTATCTCAGTAGGAATCGAAATGTTTCAAAATAGTGATAATGATGCTATGGTTACAAAATGGGAACAAGAATATTCTAATATTACCAATATGGACATTGATTTAAGTGTTTGTAAGTTAGTCATCAAAAGGGGTGATACACTAAAAGTAAATGCTTCTGAAGTTTCAGAGAAATTTAAGTGTAGTGCAGAGGGAAATAAATTAAAAATTGAAGATAAAAATTTTCATAGAAACTTTTTTAGTCATACAGAAGATATTAAATCAGAAGTTACTATTTATGTACCAGAAAACATGAACTTTGAGGAAATTACCATTAAAACAGGAGTGAATGAAACTAATATTGAATATTTGAAAGCAGACAAAGTAAATCTAGAAATGGGTGTAGGAAGATATCAAATTGATTCTCTTTCTGCTAAATATGCTAAAATAGAGGCGGGAGCAGGAGAAGCCAATATTAATAAGAGTGATATTAAAGAATTGAAGCTAGATGGTGGAATTGGCAAATTATCTTTTACTGGTAAAATTACACAAACAGCAGATATTGAGTGTGGTGTTGGAAGATTAGATATTAATTTAATTGGTTCATTAGCTAATTATAAGATAAAACCAGAAACAGGTTTGGGTAATTTTAAAGTGGATGGACAAAATGTCGGCAATCAGCAAACGATAGGAAATGGTGATGTTACTGTCAAGGTAGAAGCTGGTGTGGGAGAGACAGTTGTTAATTTTAAAGAACTATAGAGTTGAAAAATAATAAATTAAACTTTAGATTGACAGTATCAAATAATTTTAGAAAAAGAGAGGTATAAAATGAAAAAAGTTGCAATATTTGGTTCAACAGGTTCTATTGGTGAAAGTACGTTAAATGTAATTAGAGAAAATCCTGACTTATTTGAAGTAGTTACATTAGTGGCAGGAAAAAATATTCAAAAATTAATTGAGCAAATCCAAGAATTTGAGCCTAAAAATATCTATATCACAGCAGAAGAAAATGCTAATAAAATAAAAGAATTATATCCTCATTTACATGTTTATCATGGCGAAGAAGGAATGGAGAGAATTTCTAAATTAACCGACTTTGATATTAGTGTATCAGCTTTAGTAGGGGTAGCTGGTTTACAACCGACTTATAATATGATAAAAAATGGGAAAACAGTAGCACTAGCTAATAAAGAGGTATTAGTAGCGGGGGGAAAACTAATTATGGATACAGCTAGAGAAAACAATGCTACTTTATTAACTGTAGATAGTGAGCACAGTGCCATTATGCAATGTCTACAAGGAGAAAAACAAAATAGGATTGATAAGATTTTATTAACTGCTTCTGGTGGTCCATTTTTTAATCAAGAAATTACAGATGCTATAACAGTAGAACAAGCGTTAAATCACCCAACTTGGAAAATGGGACCAAAGGTAACAATTGATTCGTCTACTATGATGAATAAAGGATTTGAAGTGATTGAAGCAAAATGGCTATTTGATGTAGAACCAAGTCAAATACAAGTAGTAGTACACAGAAAAAGTATTGTACATTCTATGGTACAATTCCAAGATGGAACCATTATGGCAAATTTAGGACCAAAGTCTATGCAAATACCAATTGCATATGCTTTAGATTATCCAAACCGTTTAGTAAATAATATTGAAAAGATTGATTTGTTTGAAATTGAGAATTTGGCATTTGAAAAACCAGATTTAGAGAAATTTCAATGTTTGAAGCTAGCTTTTGAAGCAATTAAAAAAGGTCATAGTTATCAAGTTGTATTAAATGCTACCAATGAGGTTCTAGTAGATGCCTTTTTAAATAAAAAGATAACCTATACACAAATTCCAAAAGGAATTAAGAAGATGCTAGATGCACACAATCTAGTTGAATTGAATACGGTTGAGGAAATTTTAGCATTAGACCATAAAGTGAAAGAAGAGACTAGAAAAATGATAGAAAATTAATATTTTCAACTTAGCAGTATGGTTAGCTGGTCGCTTATGCGGTGTTGCAAAAATAATAAATAACATTTTTATGGTTCTTCTATTAAATCTTTCCAATATTTTTTAGGCATATATTGCATTTGACATCTTGGATTTTTTCTTTCAGAAATAGAAATTGTTTTAAAAAATAATTTCCATAATTCCTGATATTTCTGTTCTGTTTCAGAAATATTAGGGATTTTTAGATTGGTAGCATCCATTATTTGATATTCTTTTCCATTGTATAACAAGCAAATGTTTCTTGTTTTATCATGTATGATAAAGTTTTGGGTAGGTAAGCGGTTGATAAAATGATGTGCTAAGGGCTCAATAATGTTATTGTCAGGATGAAGAGAAGCATAGTATAAATTGTTTGCAACTTCTTGAAAGCGGAGCAATCCTTTCAGTCTATGACATTCTCCAAAAGCTCTTTTTTTCATAGCCATTACTTGAAAGACATATGAAATTGTAAGTCGATTATTAATTTTAGGTCCATAATCAAAACCATCACACAAATATTTTAGAAGACATATTTCTTTGTCTTTTTCATTGCAAAGAAAAGCATAATAGGTATTGTTAAGAGTAATATAACCAATGTTTTTTTCAATTCCTGTAAAAACTCGTTCAGCTTTTTCAGGGTCTGTCTGGATAGAAACGATGTTGTCTAAGAAATTAGGGGTATAATCTGTTTTTACAAGTATTTTTTGTGGTAGTGTTTTAGTGGAATAGCAGTCGAATACGATGGTTAAGAAACCATCTAAAGAACCATCATATAAATAAGTTTTATTTATAAGCTTCCAGTTAGACATTTTATTTTATCCTCCTTTGTTGGCTGTAGCGTGTCAAAAATAGATAATTGCTGATATTGTGGTAAAGGTAAAGCATTTCGTTCTTGTGTAATCAAATTGGTTTCAATAAAGTTTTGATTAAATTTATAAACTTTGTCAAAATACTTTCCTTTACAGGTGATAAAGTATTTTGCTCGCTTTAATACTACACCAAGTTTTTTTAAAGATTCGAAATCTAATAAGAATTCACGCCTTGCTCTTATGATTTTTTTGGCAGAGATAACGCCAATCCCAGGAATGCGAAGTAGGGTGAAGTAGTCTGCCATGTTAATTTCGACTGGGAATTTGTCTAGGTTTCGCAAAGCCCAATCACATTTTGGATCTAAGATATGGTTAAAGTTAGGATGGTTTTCATTTAATAGTTCATCTGCTTGAAAGCCATAATAGCGAAGCAACCAGTCTGCTTGGTATAATCTATTTTCACGAAGGAGAGGGGGTGCTTCTAAAGTAGGCAAGTTTTTATCTTGATTAATACTGACATAAGCAGAATAGTAAACTCGTTTTAGACTTAATTTTTGATATAATCCTTCAGAAAGTTTTAAGATTTTCAAGTCACTTTCAGGAGTAGCTCCAACAATTAATTGTGTGGTTTGTCCAGCTGGTACAAAGCTAGGCTTAAATTTGCTTTTTTCTGTTTTATTTCGTTTAATACCATTAGAAACATAAGTCATTGGTTCTAAAATGCCAGTTTTTTCTTTTTGGGGAGCTAACAATTTTAAGCTATCATTAGAAGGTAATTCGATATTAATGCTAAGTCGATCTACTAGAGCTCCTAATGTGTCAATTAATTCTTTACTACAGCCAGGTATGGTCTTACAATGGATGTAACCATTGAAGTTATATTCGTTTCGTAAGATAGAAACAGCTTGTATTAGTAACTCCATTGTATAATCAGGAGATTTTATTACAGCAGAACTTAGAAAAAGTCCTTCAATATAATTTCTTTTGTAAAAATTAATGGTTAAATCAGCTACTTCTTGTGGGGTAAAGGTTGCTCTTCTGACAGGATTGGTGCAACGATTGATGCAATATTTGCAATCATACATACAGGCATTACTAAATAGTATTTTTAGCAACGAAATACACCTTCCATCTGCACCCCAACTATGACAAATACCAGAGATATTACCGTTTCCAATTCCATTGTTTTTATTTTTTCGATTGCTTCCACTGGAACTACAAGAAGCATCATATTTAGCAGAGTCTGCTAAGATTTTTAATTTGTCTAATATTTCCATTTCTTAATCCTTTTTATCTTCAATAAAAGTTTAGTTTGAAAAGGTGATGTTATTTGACTATGTTGAAAATGGCAATTATTTTTCAAATTAACCAAACATTTGTGTCTATTATATCATAAAAAAAATAAAAGTCAACCATTTGTTTGTTTTAAGTTTCGTTTTTTTATTATAGTTTATATAAAAATTATAATATATAGTAAAATATGGTGATGTGCAGTTTGGGAAGACTCTTATTATTATCGATAAGCTGGTTACTCTTCTATATTAGAATATTATTAAACTTATTATATGATTAGTCTGGCTAGTAAAGAATGGAATTTTACTATATATTATAACTTTAAACTTGGAAGAGAACAAAAAACACCAAAACTTAAATTTGTGTAACAAAAATGGGTTAAATATAAAAGTAAATTCCACATTTAACTGAATTTACTGATTCAAGAGAAAAGTCCAGTAAATGAATGAATTTTTCTCTTTTTTAATTGCATTTTGTAATAAAAATATGCTAAAATATAATTAAATTAAAGAAAAATTTTAAATAGTAGCATGATTAATACACGACTGGCTTTGAATTTTTTAAAATAAATTCCACTCGTGTTTGTGCACAATTTTAAATTAAAACTTTACTTGGGTATATGTAAAATTTAATTTACATTAATTTTTCTTTAGTAGATTTGGTTTAAGTTGAATCTCATTAACTGAAATTTTTTTGAGATTCAACTTTTTTAATACCTCTTTATCTAAAAGTATTTGTGCTAAATCATAAGGTGTAGCATTATTTAAGCTAGGTCTAGTAAGGCTATTGATATGATTTATCATTAAATCAATATCACTTTGAGTAAAGTTATCCATAGAAACACCTTTTGGTATGACATAACGAATAAACTCATGATTTTTTTCAATAGCTCCCTTTTGATAAGAAGCACCTGGGTTACAAAAAAATATTCTAGTTCTTCCAATTCCATCGTGATTAAATTCTAAGCTTAAAGGATTTGAAAATTCGGAACCATTATCAGTAAGAATAATAGGAAAAGTTTTCTGAAATAAATCATTTCCAAGAATACTTTCAATCCAATTAAATACTTTAAGTACAGAATTTCTTGTTTTATCTGCTAATAGAAAAGCTAACATAAGTTTTGAATTTCTAAGAGCATAGTAAGGAGTACTTTTCCACCTTTTTTACCTTCAACAGTATCCATTTCAACTATTTGAGTATCTGGATTATCTAATAAATATTTTTCAAAATCATCATAAGTTCTACCTATACGAATAGAAGTATCTTTTGGCGAAGTTCTTTTAACTTTACTTGTAGAAAATCTAATTCTTCTAGGTAAGTCAATATTCCTTGCTGATAATTGATTTTGGTCAATGTAGTTGTAAAGTGAAGATTTAGAACATTTCAAATTTTGTGTTTGATAAATATGATATATTGTCTGACCTTGTTTAATTAATGGAGAGACAATATTATCTAATTCACAAAGCTCTTCATTAGAAAGATTGATACCTTGTCTAGAGGTAGATAAAGTATGTTTGTATTGATGATAAGAAGGTAAAGCACGATACTAGTATTTAACTAATCTACAAGCACTTTTTGAAGAGCAAGAATTACAAACATAAGGAGCTTGTGTTAAGCTAAGACAAATATCTTCTTGAAAATGAGAGCAATAAGAGTTACATCGTTTACACTTAAAACACAAAAAGTTGCAATTTCTACCACATACATTTTTTCTCCTATATGAGAATTTGTTTTTGCAAATATTACCACAACCGTTAAAAGTGTTAGGTTCTTTTCTTATCCTATGTTTTTTAATTTCTTTTGAAATTGTAGTTGGATCTTTAGATAGAAATTTAGCAATTTCTTTAAATGTCATACGATGATTAAGTGCTTGTTCAATATAATTTCTATCTTCTAAAGTTAAATGTTTTTGATTTGTATTTTCCATGATAATACCTCCTTGTACCCAAGTAAAGTATTATATAATTATAGCATGAAATATTCCAAAACTAAATTCTTGTTAAGCCATCACTGGAATTTACTTTTAAATTTAAGGTGTAATGAAAATGTAATATAATTAGTATTTACAAAAAATAATTAATGTGGTATAAAAAGAATATAAATTATAATAAAATAACATAATAGATTACATTTTATAACATATTTGTAAATTGGTATAAAAATTATAAAAAAGTATAAAAATAAACTTGTAATAAAAATGTAATATAATTAGTATTTACAAGAAAAAATACAAATGTTATAATCTGAATGTATAAATATGACGTATAATGTCACCGAAGGAGGAATTTTAGAAATGAAAAACAAAGGTATCACATTAATTGCTTTAGTTATTACCATTATTATCTTATTAATATTAGCATCTGTAACAATAGCGACTTTAACAGGAGATAATGGACTGATAAC
>CASDJM010000007.1 GCA_949280815.1 uncultured Clostridia bacterium
TTAATAGGTAAAGTTTAGCCCACGTTTAATTGTTCGTCTGCGAAAAATTGCTATGCAATTTTTCTGTGGAATGTATTTCTATTATAGGAAGTTCGGAGAACTTTCTTATAATAGAACAATAGTGGGCTGACTATATTCATAAAATTTAATAGGTAAAGTTTAGCCCACGTTTAATTGTTCGTCTGCGAAAAATTGCTATGAATTTCCTAGAATACAAAAATAAGATATCCAATTATATAGAATGGATACCTTATTTTTTTATCATTTTATTCGGCTTCAACAGTTGTTTTTTCATCAAATCCAAAATATTCAGATTTTCCGAAACCAAGAATTAAATAAGTAACAAATGGTATCATAAGCATAGCAACAGTCAAGCCAGTTGAAGCTTTGAAAGCCTTCATTAGATTAACTTTTTGGTATACAGTAATAATTGTTAAAGCAATAGAAGCAACGAAATTGACAATTGGTATAAATAAGGCAATGTATACAAATACAAGATATGGAGACATTCCAGAAATTTTGTATAATATTGCTATATTATAGAAAGGTATAATTGCTTTCCATCCCTTTTCACCAGCTTTTGTGAAAACTTTCCACATCCCCACAATTTGAATAATTGTGATGATACTTACCACTAATATAACTAAGCCGATAATTCCTGCGATAGCCGCAATAGCTACATCTGAAATACTAGAAGCACCATATGCACTAGAAGAATCTAATGCTCTTGCATAATTTGAAGTAGCATAATTGTAATTCATAATAAATCCCCCTTTTTTTATTTTTTATATTTCTATTTTGACATCTTTTAACATAAATGTCAATAAGAAAACAAAAAGTGACACAAAATATAATTTTTTTTAAAACCATTGTATAAAAAATTTGACTTTGATATAATTCAGTTAATGATTTAATACATTTTATTAAAGGAGGAGAAAAATATGCAAGAAAACGAAGATATAGATGTAAAATGTTGCTGTGATGGAAACAAAAAAGATAAATTCATAGAGGAAATTTTCGCAGAATATCAACCAATCAAAGACAATTTAATTCAAATGTTAAACGAAATACAAGAACACTACGGATATGTTCCAATGGAGGTTCAGAAAGACCTATCCGAATTTTTATCCATTCCAATGGCAGAAATTTATGGTGTTGTTACTTTTTATTCAAGATTTTCATTAAAACCAAAAGGAAAATACAATATCTCTGTATGTATGGGAACAGCTTGCTATGTCAAAGGTTCACAAAAAATACTAGATCGATTATTGGAAAGATTACAAATTCGACCAGGAGAGACAACAGAAGACGGTTTATTTTCTATTGAAGAAACAAGATGTGTAGGAGCTTGTGGCTTAGCACCAGTATTTACAGTAAACGGAGAAGTATACGGAAAAGCAACTGTTCAAAAACTAGACCAAGTTTTAGATAAATTAATGAACTCATGATTTTGGGGACAGAGGAAAAAATCATGGCTTTATTATAAGAAAGTATTATTTGCTTCTTATAAAAAGTAAATAATAGAAGAATAGGATGATGATTTTTTGACTGCATCTACAAAATCATCATTTGCAAGGAGGATTTTAAGTGAAAACGATAAAAGAACTTCACCAAATAAGAGAAGAAAAAAGAAAAGAATTAGATTTAAGAGTAAATACCAAAGCAGATACTAGAGAAAAGCACATTTTGGTCTGTCAAGGAACAGGATGTACTTCTTCAAAATCGCCAGAAATCTTGGAAGAATTTAAAAGAATATTAAAAGAAAAAAAGATTGAGAATGTGAGAGTAATTAAAACAGGATGTTTCGGGTTGTGTGCCAAAGGACCAATTGTTATTATTAGACCAGAAGATACTTTTTATGCTATGGTAAAACCAGAAGATTGTGAGGAAATTATCCAAACTCATATTGTAGAAGGTAACAAAATAGAAAGATTATTAGCCAAAGACATGGATGGCACAAAGGTAAATAGCTTAGATGACTTGAATTTTTATAAAAAGCAAAAGAGAATTGCCCTTAAAAATTGTGGTGTAATTAATCCCGAAGAAATCGACGAATATCTTGCTTTTGAAGGCTATCTAGCCCTAGAAAAAGTGTTAACAGAAATGACACCAGATGAAGTAATCGAAGAGATTAAAGAATCTGGTATTCGTGGTAGAGGTGGTGCTGGATTTCCAACTGGTAAGAAGTGGGAACTTACCAAAGCTTCTGAAGGAAAACAAAAATATGTTGTATGTAATGCGGATGAAGGTGATCCAGGAGCTTTTATGGATAGAAGCATCTTAGAAGGAGACCCACATTCTGTATTAGAAGCAATGGCGATTGCTGCTTATTGCATTGGTGCGAATAAAGGTTATATTTACGTAAGAGCAGAATATCCAATTGCTGTAAAACGTTTGCAAATTGCGATTAATCAAGCCAGAAATTATGGCTTATTAGGAAATCACATATTTGATACCGATTTTGCTTTTGATATTGAAATTCGATTAGGAGCAGGAGCATTTGTCTGTGGAGAAGAAACTGCATTATTAGAATCCATTGAAGGAAAACGTGGTCAGCCAAGAGTAAAACCACCTTATCCAGCAGCCTCTGGCTTATGGGGGAAACCAACTTTAATTAATAATGTAGAAACCTATGCCAATATCGCACAAATCATTTTGAAAGGTAGCAAATGGTATTCTTCGATTGGAACAGAAAATTCAAAAGGAACCAAAGTATTTGCTTTAGGTGGAAATGTCAACAACATAGGACTTGTTGAAGTGCCTATGGGAACTACCTTACGTGAGATTGTATATGACATTGGAGGAGGTATTCCAAATGACAGAGATTTTAAAGCAGCTCAAACGGGTGGACCTTCTGGTGGTTGTATTCCAAAGGAACATTTAGATACACCAATTGATTATGAGTCTTTAAAAGAGATTGGTTCTATGATGGGTTCTGGTGGACTTATTGTAATGGACGACACGAAATGTATGGTATCACTTGCTAAATTTTATTTGGAATTTACGGTAAGTGAAAGTTGCGGAAAATGTACCCCTTGTCGTATCGGAACGAAAAGAATGCATGAAATTTTAGAAAAACTATGCAATGGAGAAGGTACAGAATTGGATATTTATAAACTGGAAAAACTAGCTTCTAATATTCAAAAAGCAAGTATCTGCGGATTAGGACAAAGTGCTCCAAATCCAGTTGTTAGTACTTTACGATATTTTAGAGAAGAATTTAAAGAACATGCCATTGATAAACAATGTAGAGCCTTAGAGTGTAAGGCTATGTCAAAGATTACCATCAACGAAGAAAAATGTAAAGGTTGTGGCTTATGTCAGAAGTCTTGCCCTGTGAATGCAATTCAGGGCGAAGCGAGAGAGAAAAGAGTGATTAACCAAGATAAGTGTATTAAGTGCGGGACTTGTTTATCGAGTTGTCCTTTTAAAGCAATTGGAAATTAATTTTAAAGATAATAGCCATCTTGCGTCGTTGGATTGTACCTATCATACTATTTGTAATTGCAATGATTCTATTGATATACAATATAATTAAATATAACCATACAAAATTAAATATTGCTTTAATTTTAGGAACATATATCATTACCTTTATTATAGAATTAGGTACATTACCTTTTACAGCTAGTAATAATGAAAAGATAATGGGAACATCAATCGATGAAATTGCTAGAATAAGTGGTATAACGCCATTTCTATTATTAGGCATTCTAATTATTATATCAGTAATATCTCTAAAATATCTAAAAAATAAAACAATGATGAATCATTATAAATGTATAATAGGAATTTTTAGTAATAATCATTTTCTATAAACTAATCCCAACCTATATGAAAACAAATGGAATAATAGAAATGCCAGCAGAAATAGAACATTTATATGAATATACAGAAGTTGAAATTTTAGAACATAAGATAAATGAGTATTTAAAAATTATGCCAGAATACATATTATATATTCAAATATTTATCCTATTAATTATGAGCAACTTTCAAAAAATTATTAAGGAGGAAAATGATGGAAAATAATCTAATAACCCTAACCATAGATGACCAAGAAGTAAAAGTAGAAAAAGGAACCACCATATTACAAGCAGCCAAGCAAGCAGGAATCGACATACCAACACTATGTTTCCTAAAAGACATCAACGAAGTAGGAGACTGTAGAATGTGTATCGTCGAAGTAGAAGGCAGAAGAGGATTTGCCACTTCCTGTATTCAAACTGTAGAAGAAGGAATGGTCGTACATACCAACACTCAAAACGTATTAGAAGCAAGACATGTCATATTAGACCTAATCATATCCAACCATGCCAAAGACTGTCTAACCTGTACACGTTCTGGTAATTGTGAACTACAAAACCTAGCAACCAAATTCAACATTTCGAAAGTAGAATTTGAAGGGGAAAGGGCAGAGCATAAAATAGATAATTTATCACCATCCATTGTAAGAGATTTCAATAAATGTATTTTATGTAGAAGATGTGTGGCAGCCTGTAAAAATGTACAAGAAATTGGAGCGATTGATTGTATCAATAGAGGATTTGAATCTTGCATTTCAACGGTAGGAGACCATAGTTTAAATGATGTCAACTGTACAAATTGTGGGCAATGTATCGAAGCCTGTCCAACAGGTGCTTTACACGAAAAAGAAACCATTGATGACGTTTGGATTAAATTAAAAAACCCAGACACTTATGTCATTGCACAAACAGCACCAGCTGTCAGAGTAGCATTAGGAGAAGAATTTGACATGCCAATTGGAAGCAATGTGACAGGTAAAATGGTAACTTCTCTAAAAAGATTAGGCTTTGATAAAGTATTTGACACCAATACAGGAGCTGATTTTACCATTATGGAAGAAGCCAACGAATTCATCGAGAGATTTCAAGAAAAAGAACATCTTCCCATGATTACATCTTGCAGTCCAGGGTGGGTAAAATACATGGAAATGAATTATCCAGAATTATTACCATATCTATCAACCTGTAAATCACCACATCAAATGTTTGGGGCTTTATTAAAAACTTATTATGCCAAAAAGGAAGGAATTGACCCTGAAAAAATTTATGTGGTATCTGTTATGCCATGCATTGCTAAAAAATTCGAACGACAAAGAGCAGAAATGAAAAATAACGGACTTTATGATGTTGATAATGTTATTACCACCCGTGAACTTTCTCGCATGATTAAACAAGCAAATATTGAGTTTATAAAATTAGAAGATAGCGAATTTGATTCCCCAATGGGAGAAGCAACAGGTGCATCAGCTATTTTTGGAACAACTGGCGGTGTAATGGAAGCAGCTTTACGTACTGCACAAGATACATTAACAGGAAAAGACTTAGAAAGAATAGACTTTGAACAAGTTCGCGGAGGAGATGGCACCAAAAAAGCAACTGTTAACATTGCTGGAACAGACATCAAAGTAGTGGTAGCAAGCGGATTGGCAAATGCCAAAAAGATTCTAGAAGAAATCAAATCAGGAAAAGCAGACTATCAATTTGTAGAAATCATGGCATGTCCAGGAGGTTGTGTTATGGGGGGAGGACAACCAATAAAAAGTTCAAAAATACGTTCTGAAGTAGATGTAAGAAAACTAAGAGCAGATAGCTTATATACCATCGACGAAAAAAGCACCATTAGAAAATCTCACGAAAATCCAGTTCTCAAAAAAATATATGAGGAATTTTTAGAAAAGCCAGGAAGCTATCGAGCAGAAAAACTATTACATACTTCTTATCAAGCAAGAGAAAAATATAATATTTAATTAAAATGTCCCCATTTAATCTTGGAACCAGCAATGCTGTCAACTTAAGGTGTAATATATTATTTTTTTACACCTTGTGTGTCGCAACCTACTGAATAAAGTCTTTGTAGGTTGCTCCAATCGCACTCGCTTTCGCTCGTTTGGTCGCTTACGCGGTGTTGCAAAAATAATATATTACACCTTAAGTTGACAGCATTGCTGGAACCAGTGGGGACATTTTTGAAAGGATTATTTATGGAAAATCAAATTAGCTTACAACAAATCAATAATTTTAGTAAAGAATATAACAAAGATACAGCAAACAAAGTAATAGAAAATAAAATCACCAAAAATGGAATTGAAAATACCTGTATCAACCATGATATTATCAAAGAAAACCCACCAATTTTTAATATCGAATTGCCAGAAAGCAAACGTTATCATCAAAAGGAAAGTCATAAATGTTGGATTTTTGCTGGTATCAATACCATAAAACACAATGTGGCTCAGAACTTGAATATAGACATTATGGATTTAGAATTATCGGATAATTATATTGCTTTTTTTGATAAACTAGAAAAATCAAACAATACCTATGAAAATATTATTGCTTTAGAAAATACAAATCTAACTTATATTCGAAAAGAAGAAATATTAAAGTTTTGTGTTGCAGAAGGCGGGTATTGGCAGTGGTTTGTTGCCATTATCAACAAATATGGTATAGTACCAATAGATGTTATGCCTAATGTTATAGAAAGTATAAATTATGAAAAAATAGAAGCAATCTTTACGGAAAAAGTAACGAAAGATGCTATCTATTTATTAGAGTTGAAAAATAAAAAGGAAAATCTTGAAAAATTAAGAAAAATAAAAAATGAGTTTTTGCAAGAAAACTACAATCTTCTATCGAAAATATTGGGAGAGCCTAAATTTAATTTTAGTTATGAATATAAAGATAAAAATAACAAAATCATATCATATTCCACTATGACTTCTACTGATTTTAGAGATAAGTTTCTAACTTTAAATTTAAATGATTTCGTATCAATTGGAAATTTACCTATGTATAATAAGCAATATGACAAAATATATACTAAAAAATATCAAGGAAATATCTATCAAAAAAGCAGAGTAACTTTTTTGAATTTGCCAGTTGAAGATTTAAAAGAGTTAGTCATTAAGCAATTAAAAGATGGAATTCCAGTGTGGTTGGGAATATACCATAAAAAATTCAGAGATAAAAAATCAGGAGTGCTAGATTTAAGATTATATGATTATAAAGATATGCTAGATTTTAAGCCATTAAATAAAAAAGAAGCACTAGATATAAATAATATTTGGCTAGATCATGCTATGACTTTTTGTGGTGTTCATTTAGTTAAGGGTAAAATAATCCGCTGGAAAGTGGAAGATAGCAAAGGTGATGAAGAGAAGGCAAATGGCTACTATATTATGAATGATAATTATTTTGATGAATTTGTTTTAAATGTTATAATTGATAAAAAGTATTTATCAAATAATCAATTGCAATTATTAAAACAAAAACCAATAGAAATTCAGGTTACAGACTCTTTTTAGGATATAGAGAAAAACCCCTGTTATAGAAATAAGAAAATAGGAACCAAAGAATCAAGATTTATTAGAAGGAGTGGTCGACGAATTTGACAAAGTAAAAACGAAGTGATAATCTAGTATTGAAAACTAGATAGGAGGGAAGATATGGAAGGTATAAAAGTAGGAGATAAGCAATCAAAATACCCAATCATACAAGGTGGTATGGGAGTTGGTGTATCCTTACATAAATTAGCAGGAGCCGTTAGTAAAGAAGGAGGAATTGGTGTCATTTCTACAGCTAATATTGGTTATCAAGAAGAAGACTTCAATGCCAATCCAATGAAAGCAAACTTAAGAGCAATTGGAAAAGAAATAAAAATGGCAAGAGAAATTGCTGGCGAAGATAAAATATTAGGGGTCAATATCATGGTAGCATTAAATCATTATAAAGAAATTGTAAAGGAATGTGTTAAAAATAAAATCGACTTAATTATTTCAGGAGCAGGTATTCCAAAAGAATTACCAGAATATGTAAAAGGCTCTAATACGAAAATAGCGCCAATTGTTTCATCACTTAGATGTTGTAAACTAATTGTAAAACATTGGATTAAAAAGTACAATTATATTCCAGATATGATTGTAATCGAAGGACCAGAAGCAGGTGGACACTTAGGTTTCAAAAAAGAAGAATTAGAAGAGGACAAAAAACCTAAACTAGAAGATATTACAAAAGAAATTGTAGATTACATGAAAGAAGTAGAAAAAGAAAATGACAAAAAAATACCTGTTATTGCAGCAGGAGGAATTTGGGATGATAAAGATATTCAAAAATTCCTAAATATAGGAGCATCAGGTGTTCAAATGGCTACTCGATTTGTTACTACTTACGAATGTGATGCTTCTCAAGAATTTAAAAAAGCTTATATCAATGCAGAGCAAAATGATATTAAAATTATTAATAGTCCTGTTGGAATGCCAGGAAGAGCAATTTATAATCAATTTATCAAACAATGTGAACAAGAAAAATGCAAGATTGAAAAATGTTATCAATGTATTAGAACTTGTAATATAGTAGATACACCTTATTGTATCACTAAAGCTTTAGTAAATGCAGTTAAAGGAAATATGGAAAAAGCCTTGATTTTTTGCGGAAGTAACGTAGGGAAAGTAAAAGATTTAGTCTCTGTTCATCAATTAATGCAAGAACTAACTATGGATTTGGCTTAAGCTAATAGCAGGATATAACATATTGATTGCACAGGAAAATTATCTAATAGCTATAACTTTCTAAAGATAAAAAAATCCCACTAGTTTTGAGATTAAATGAGAAAGACAAACGTCCCCATTTAATCCCGGAACCAGTGGGGAATTTTTATATAATAGAAAGTTTCTTGAACTTACTATTATATAAAAACACATTCCACAGAAAATTGCTTTGCAATTTTTGCGGACGAACAAAGACGAGACATGTGAGAAATCCAAAAGATTAAATTATCTTAATCATATCTCTTTTGTTCTTGTTATCTACAGTTATTGTTGTTTTGTTTTTCGTTGTTATTGTTGTTTTGATTATTTCTGTTATTATTTTGCTTATTATTTTGGTTTTCTTTATTTTTCTTTGACATGAAAAGCACCTCCATTCAAGTTTAATTTTATTCTTTCCTAGAAAATTTAAAAATATACCTTTATAAATTTGTCTTTTTTTTCCATTTGAGATATAATGGGAAAAAGCACAAAAAATAAGAAAGAGAATATAATGAACGGGAGGCATACTATGAGTTTAAAAAATGAAAAATTAGAAGAGTTTAACGAATACATAAAATTCAGAAAAGTGGCTATTATAGGATTAGGTGTTAGCAACTTACCATTATTAGATTATATGTACGAAAAAAAGGCAAGAGTCACCGTTTTTGATGAAAGAAATATCGAAGCGATTCCAAAGCAAGTAATGGACAAAATAACAACATATGGATTTGAATTTGCCTTAGGAAAAAATTGTTTAGAGAACTTAAAAGGATTTGATGTTATTTTCCGTTCGCCAAGTTGTCTGCCAACAAGATTTGAATTACAACAAGAAGAAAACAGAGGAGCAATTGTTACAACAGAAATTGAAATGTTAATGAAAATGTGTCCCTGTAAAATCATTGGTGTTACAGGAAGTGATGGAAAAACTACCACAACTAGTTTAATTGCTAGTATTTTGCAAAAAGCTAATTATCATGTTTTTTTAGGTGGAAACATAGGAACCCCTTTGTTTACACGACTTCTAGAAATCACACCAGAAGATATTGTGGTATTAGAATTAAGTAGTTTCCAACTCATGGGAATGGAAATCAGCCCAGATATTGCTGTTATCACTAATATAACACCAAATCATTTAAATATTCATAAAGATTACGAAGAATATATGGAAGCTAAGAAAAATATTTTCAAATATCAAAACGAAAATGGTATTTTAATTTTAAATCACGATAATGAGATTACTAAAAATTGTGCTAAAGAGGCAAATGGAAAAGTAATATTCTTTAGTAGTAAAGAAAAATTAGATAATGGCTTCATCGTAGATGGCAAAGTAATAAAAGAATGTGAAGATAAGATAAGAAAACATATTTTTTATGGTGATGATGCTATTTTACGAGGAAACCATAATTTAGAAAATATAGCAACAGCAATTGCTACAACCAAAACATTAGTATCTATCGATGATAGTATTGAAGCAATTAAAGAGTTTAAACCTGTGGAGCATAGAATTGAATTGATTAAAGAAATAGACCAAGTTAAATGGTATAATGATTCATCAAGTTCCTCTCCAACTAGAACTTTATCAGGTTTGAATGCTTTTGATGAAGATATTGTATTAATTGCTGGTGGCTATGACAAGAATTTGGATTATGAACCTCTTGCGAAACCAATTGTCCAAAAAGTAAAAGCTTTGCTATTAATTGGTCAGACTTCTGGTAAGATTTTTGATGTGGTGAAAGAAGAATTGGAAAACCAAAAAAAAGATTTACCTATTTATATGTGCGAAAGCTTAGCACAAACCGTGACAATGGCAAAGAAGTTAGCCAAACCAGGAAGTGTTGTTTTGTTTTCACCAGCAAGTGCAAGTTTTGATATGTTTAAGGATTTTGCGGATCGAGGAAAACAGTTTAAAAAATTAGTGAATGAATTATAATTTGTCACAATTGAATCTCTTTTTAATAAAATATAGTTAGATATATTTTATTAAGGAGGTTATGGTATGCATAACGAATCATATGAAGAATACATAAGGAGCATTTTAGGCTATCCATATTACAATAGTAGTTGTTATGAAAGCGATTACAATTTCAATAGGAGAAATCAGATAAACAATGAAACAAATAGCCAACTAGAAGCTTGTTATCCAGAAATCTACAAGGTCGTATATCCTATGGTCAACAAAGCATGTAGTAATAATACAAAACCAATTACATCCGAATTAATTGATGAATTGACAAATGAAATTTATACAGCAGTAGAAAATGATACTGAAATCAACATTAATATTAATCTAACAAATGAGATACAATCAACTGGAAATCGAAATACTTCAAGCTGTGTAAAAACAGAAACTACCAAAGAGATTCCGCAAAACAGGGGAGAAGATAGGCAATTTAGAAATCGAGGATTACAAGATTTAATTCGAATTTTATTAATTAGAGAATTATTAGGAAGACCAGGTGGCTTTCCAGGAAATCGTCCGCCATTTCCACCTAATAGACCACCGATGAGACCGCCATTCCCAGGTGGCCCAGGAGGAGGAAGACCACCAATGATGCCGAGAAGTAATTATTTAGAAGATATTTATGAATAAATACACAAAAAAGTCAATAATTTTTTCAAAAAATTCCATATATGCAAATTAATTTTTGCATATATTTTTTTAATTTGCAAAAAATAAAAATGAGAATTTTTGAAAGGTGGTAAAAACAATGAAAGTAAAAGAATGTATGTGTAATGATGTATGCTGCGTAAAACCTGATACCAATTTAAATCAAGTAGCAAAACTAATGAGTGAAAATCATATAGGATGTATACCTGTTTGTGATGACAACAATTGTATCTGTGGAATTGTAACAGATCGAGATATATTACTTCGTGCAGTAGCCTGCGAGAAAGATACCAAAACCTGTGCTGTCAGTGATGTTATGACTTGCAATGTATGTACTTGTACAGAAGATGAAGAAATGACAAACGCAGAAAGCAAAATGTCTCAAAATCAAATTAGAAGACTACCAGTCTGTGACCAAAATAATAAAGTAGTAGGAATTTTAACATTAGGAGATTTAGCACAAAATGATAGAGAATTAGGAAAACAAGAAGTATGTAACACAATAGAAGGTATATGTAATTGCCATGAGCATAAAAATGCAGAATAATTTCTAATTAAGAACGGATAATATTCCGTTCTTTTACATAGAATAAAGAGGGAGGAAGAAAAATGATCATTGATATTGCTTATTGGACAAGGGTGATAAAAAATATATTATATGTTGTTTTACTTTTATTAGGATTATGGATTGCTTTAAAGCTTTCTATTTTTTATATGCCATTTTTAATTGCTTTTGTTATATCTCTTATGATAGAACCAGCCATAAAATGGATTATGGAAAAAACAAAATTAAGCAGAAGAACTAGCTCAATCATTATTTTTGCCATAGTATCTATAATTATTCTAGGAAGTTTAGCTTGGGTTTTAATCACTCTATTTTCAGAATCTTCTAGTTTATTACAAAGCTTAAATGATTATTTTGATAAAGCTTACATACAGTTTCAGGCACTCATAGATCGATTTGATTTTGACAAAATTCATTTATCAGATGAAATATTAAATGTTGTTCAAAATTCTACTGGTGATTTATTAGAAACTGTTTCCAATTGGCTAAGAAATGCTTTAACAGGATTAATCAACCTAGTTACTAGTTTACCTTCCATTGCTATTTGCATTGGTATCACAGTAGTTGCTCTATATTTTATTTGTGTTGACAAAATTTATATATTAGACCAAATCGAGCATCATTTACCAAAAGTATGGGTAAAAAAAATAGGGAGCCATCTACATGATTTAATTCAAACCTTAGGAGGTTATTTAAAAGCAGAGGCTACCTTAATTTTAATATCCTTTATCATTTCTTTAATCGGATTATATATCTTACAATTCACAGGATTCAATATACATTATCCTTTATTAATGGCATTATTTATTGGTTTTGTAGATGCTCTTCCCATCCTTGGTTCTGGAACAGTCATGGTACCTTGGGCTATCA
Source organism: uncultured Clostridia bacterium (assembly GCA_949280815.1). GTDB lineage: Bacteria > Bacillota > Clostridia > TANB77 > CAG-508 > CAG-269. The sequence goes on from CASDJM010000007.1 coordinate 12,595, forward strand.
TTTGTGCCATTAATGGGGACTTTAACTTAGGAATTGCTATTATTGTTTTGTTAATTATTATGTCAGTTGCTAGACAAATATTAGAACCTAAATTAGTCAGCAAAAATATAGGAGTCCATCCAATCTTTACTTTAATTGCTATGTATACTGGTTTTAAAGTAATTGGAATCATGGGATTGTTAATTGGACCAATTGTACTAATCATATTCAAAAATATCTTTGCTAGTCTAATCGACCAAGGAGTATTTAAAACAATTTTCGACAGAAGATGATTTTGAGGACAAAGGAAAAAATCATAATGTATGGTCAAATATCTTTCTATGTTAATCTATATTATTTTTTGCCTCACAACTACGAAGAAAATTCTCTAGGGCTAACTACCTCGGTCTGCAAAATAATATAGATTAACATTTAGAATACTTTATTTGATTCACATCATGATTTTTTCTTCCATCCCCAAAATCATCTTCAGTCTTAAAAGAATTATTCCCATTCGATGGTTGCTGGTGGTTTTGAAGTAATGTCATATACTACTCGATTGACATGGTTTACTTCATTCACAATACGTGATGACACTTTTTCTAATATTTCATAAGGTATTTTGCTCCAAACACCTGTCATAAAGTCTGTTGTTTCAACAGCTCGAAGGGCTATGGTGTAGTCATATGTTCTTTCATCTCCCATAACACCAACAGATTTTAGATTAGTTAATACCGCAAAATATTGGTTAATCCTTTTGTGAAGTCCTACGTTAGCAATTTCCTCTCTGAAAATGCTGTCTGCCTCTTTTAATATATTTAGTTTGTCGTCTGTAATATCCCCAATGACTCGAATGGCTAGTCCTGGTCCAGGGAATGGTTGGCGATAAACTAAGTTTTCTGGAATTCCTAGTTCTAATCCTGTTTTTCTAACTTCATCTTTGAATAAGTCTCTTAATGGTTCTACAATTTCCTTAAAATCTACATAGTCAGGTAGTCCTCCCACATTATGATGGCTTTTGATAACAGAACTTTTTCCTAAACCACTTTCAATGACATCAGGGTAAATGGTTCCTTGTACTAAAAAGTCAACAGTTCCAATTTTTTGTGCTTCTTCTTCAAAAACTCGTATAAATTCTTCTCCAATGATTTTTCTTTTTGTTTCTGGGTCAGAAACACTAGCTAATTTTTCTAAAAATCTATCTTTTGCGTTTACTCTAATTAAATTGATATCAAATTGATTTCTGAAAATTTCTTCGACTTCGTCACCTTCATTTTTACGAAGAAGTCCATGGTCAACAAAGATACAGGTTAAATTTTTGCCAATTGCTTTAGATAATAATACAGCTGCCACAGATGAATCGACACCACCAGATAAGGCACATAGGGCTTTTTTGTCTCCGATTTTTTCTTTTAATTTTTGGATACTTTCTTGTGCAAAAGAGCTAATTAACCAATCTCCTGTACAATGACAAATGTTAAATAAAAAATTTTTGATGACTTGAATTCCATTAACAGAGTTATTTACTTCAGGATGAAATTGAATACCATAAAGCTTCTTTTCTGGATTTTCCATTGCCGCATTTGGACAAGATGGGGTAGAGCCAATATTTCTAAATCCTTCTGGCACAGTTTCTACATAATCAGTATGACTCATTAAAAATGGATTAGTATCTTCAAATCCTTGTAAAAGTAACGAAGAGTTGTCGATTGAAACATCGATTGTTCCATATTCACGTTTGTTTGCTCTAGCTACTTTTCCGCCTAATGTGTAGGTCATCAATTGCATACCATAACAAATACCAAGTACTGGTATTCCTAAATCAAAAATTCCTTCTGCACATCGTGGAGATTCTTCTCCATATACACTAGCAGGTCCTCCTGTAAAGATGATTCCTTTTGGATTTTTTTGTTTGATTTCTTCGATTGATAGGTTAAAGGGTACTACTTCTGAATAAACATTACATTCTCTTACTCGTCTTGCGATTAGTTGATTGTATTGTCCTCCAAAGTCTAGGATTAAAATTAATTCATTTTTCACTTGTTTTACCTCCGCAATAAATTTGTATTATTTTATCATGTTTTGCAGGAAAAGTAAAGAAATGATAGAAAATACTGTTACTTGAATTATCTGAAAGTATTGAAAATATTCAGGAACAGCTAAAAATGCCATATTAAAGTAATCCGCTTGTTGGAATATAGGTTTCATCAGGTGGATATACAAACTCTTCACTTGGTTTATCAACTTTCTTCATTTCTGTAACTTGAACAATTGGCATATCGCCATGATAGTCGCTCTTGACAACTTTTCCTGTTATTTCTACCCAAGTATCATCTTCAAAATCTTTGGCTTTTTCACACTCACACAAAAAGCCAACTACAACGGATTGAAAATCAGAAGAAACAATCATATTTCTTGCTAATACAAATTGATTTTCCTTTAAATCTAATACACGATAAACATATCCTGTAAAATTAATTTGAATCCCTACATAATCATCAATATTTTCATGAACTGTTTTTAATATATTAGTATAGTTAGAAGTCGACAGTTTTGTGATTCTGTTTTGAGGTAGACAAGAAGATTTTTCGTGAGAATTACTTGCTCCATTAAATACTTTGAAACTTACAATTCCAACAATGATAATGACAAGAATAACAACTCCTATAAAGAAATATTTAAAAGTTTTACTTCCATTAATTTTAACATTATATACAAACATAATCATCCTCTTTTCTATTCATAATACTATTACTTGAATTTATGTGAAAAGATAAAAAATATTCTTGAAATTTATGAGATGCTACTGTTCATCCAATGCTGTCAACCTAACTCTAAAATCCTACAAGCGTTAATTTTAATTAAATAAATATTAAAAATACAGCTGAACAATACCCGAAAACAGGACCCTTTCTTCTAACTGTATTTTAAATATTTCTAAAGCTATTTCGGTCACATTCAAAATTTCGTAAATATTGATATAGTAGCATTTGAACGTGAAAGAAGCTCATTTTATTCGATTAGAATTTTTTAATATTTGTAAGGCACACCGAGAATTTGAAGAAATATTTTATAGATTACCTGTTTTTATATAAGTAGTAAATACTATTAAATTAGTACTTATAGGATTTTGGAGTTAGGTTGACGGCATTGAATGTTCAGCCTTATTATTTGTTGTTCTTGTGAGAAAAGAGCAAGGCTGACCAGTAACTATGAGACAAGGGTTTTTTCAAATTTTCTCAAAAATACTTGCTAAAAAACAATTTTAATGATATAGTAACGAAGTGAAAATATAAACCTAGAAGGAAGGAATACAAAAATGAGTATATTAAATAAAATTTTCAAATCATACAGTGAAAAAGAAGTAAAAAGAATTATGCCATTAGTAGAGAAAATCAATGGATTAGAAGAAAAAATATCAAAATTAAGTGATAGTGAATTAAGAGGAAAAACACAATATTTTAAAAAGCAATTAGAAGAAGGTAAAACACTAGATGACATATTACCAGAAGCCTTTGCTGTTGTAAGAGAAGCTTCTAAAAGAGTATTAGGGATGAGACACTTTGATGTCCAACTAATCGGTGGAATCATCTTACACCAAGGAAGAATCGCAGAAATGAAAACAGGAGAAGGAAAAACCTTAGTAGCTACCTTACCAGTTTACTTAAATGCCTTAGAAGGAAAAGGAGTTCATGTTATTACTGTCAACGATTATCTTGCCAAAAGAGATAGTGAATGGATGGGAAAATTATATAAATTTTTAGGACTAACTGTTGGATTAGTAATTGCAGGAATGGAGCCACAAGAAAAGCAAAATGCCTACAATGCAGATGTAACTTATGGTACCAACAATGAATTTGGATTTGACTATTTGAGAGATAATATGGTTATTTATCAAAACCAATTAGTACAAAGAGGATTGCACTATGCAATTGTCGACGAAATTGATAGTATTTTAATCGATGAAGCACGTACCCCTTTGATTATATCTGGTAGAGCCAATGAATCATCTGATTTATATAGAAAAGCTAACAACTTTGTTAAAAATCTATCACCTAAAGTTATTGTAGAAGAAGATATCAAAGACTTTAACCAAGCTGAAGACAATGAAAAATATGACTACATTGTTGACTTAAAAGCTAAATCTGCTTCTTTAACACAAAAAGGTATCAAAAAGGCAGAAGAAACCTTTGGGCTTGAAAACTTCAACGACCTAGAAAACTCAACCTTAGTGCATCATGTCAATCAAGCATTACGAGCTCATGGTGTCATGAAAAAAGACATTGACTACATTGTAAAAGATGGGGAAGTACTAATCGTTGACGAATTTACAGGACGTATCATGTATGGTAGAAGATACAACAATGGTTTACATCAAGCCATTGAAGCCAAAGAAAATGTAAAAATTGCAGATGAATCTAAAACATTAGCAACCATTACATTCCAAAACTTCTTTAGAATGTATGACAAATTATCTGGTATGACAGGTACTGCTATGACAGAAGAAGGAGAATTCGAAGAAATTTACAATTTAGACGTAGTAGAAATTCCAACCAATAAACCTATGGTTCGTGATGACCAAAATGATGTTATTTATAAAAATGAAAACGCTAAATTTAAAGCAATTGTAGAAAATATCAAGAAGAGTCATGAAAAAGGACAACCTGTATTAGTTGGAACAGTATCCATTGAAAAATCAGAAAAATTAAGCCAGTTATTGAAAAAAGAAGGTATTAAGCACGAAGTATTAAATGCAAAATATCATGAAAAAGAAGCTGAAATTGTAGCACAAGCAGGAAAAATGGGGGCTGTTACCATAGCAACCAACATGGCAGGACGTGGTACTGACATTATGCTTGGTGGAAATAGTGAATTTTTAGCCAAAGAAGAAATGAGAAAAAATAAAGTCGCTCATGAATTAATCGAAGAAGCTGATACTTACTATGAAACAGATAACCAAGAAATTTTAAAAGCAAGAGAAGATTTCAGAAACTTAGTAAAAAAATATGACGAACAAATCAAAGAAGAAAAAGAAAAAGTAATATCTGCTGGTGGTTTAAAAATCATTGGTACAGAAAGACATGAATCAAGAAGAATTGACAATCAGTTACGTGGACGTTCTGGACGTCAAGGTGATAATGGTGAATCTAAATTCTACATCGGATTAGATGATGATTTAATGAAAATATTTGGTGGAGATGCGATTACTAGAGTTTACAATACATTAGGAGCAGACGAAAATATGCCAATTGATTCTAGAATTATTTCAAATGCTGTTGAAAATGCACAAAAGAAAGTAGAAGGTAGAAACTTTAGTATTCGTAAAAATGTATTAAAATATGATGATGTTATGAATGCACAAAGAGAAATTATCTATAAACAAAGAAGACAAGTATTAGATGGTGAAAATATCCATGATAATATCATCTCTATGATTGAATATATAGCAGACAATATGGTTGATATGTTTATCGATATCGAAACTTCTGAACTAAATGTAGAGTCTTTAAATACGGAAATAATCAATATTTTTGGTATTGACATGTTAGATTATATTAGAAAGAATCAAAACGATTCTGATGCCATTTCAGAAGAATTAAAGAAAAAAGCAATGGAAATCTATGCCGAAAAAGAACAAGAAATTGGTGCTGATGATATGAGAGAATTGGAAAGAGTTGTTATGCTCAAAGTCGTTGACGAAAAATGGATGAACCATATCGATAGTATGGACGAATTGAAAAATGGTATTGGATTACGTGCTTATGGTCAAAAAGATCCAGTAGTTCAATATAGATTAGAAGGCTTTGATATGTTTGATGAAATGGTCAATGATATTAAAGTAGATGTTACTAAAATATTAATGCATATTAGACAGGGAGGAGAAGCTAAGAGACAAGAGACTGTTAAGATTACAGGTGCTGCTTTAGAGGCTATTCATAGTGTTGATGGTGGAGCTAAAATAGGAACTGATGTTGATAAAACAATTCGTAATGAAGGTCCTAAGATTGGTAGAAATGACCCTTGCCCTTGTGGAAGTGGGAAAAAATATAAAAATTGCTGTGGAAGAAATCAGTAATATCAATACTTTCAGAGATTAAGTAAGTAGATATAAATATGAAAACATACCAAATTGTTTGCATTTTGTTTGCAAAATGTTTTCATAGTTTAAAATAAAATCTCTGTAATACTTGAAAAATAAAGATATTTGCCTATGCAAACAAAGTGAAAATAAAATATAGAAATGTTATCATTCGTGGTAGCATTTCTTTTTAGTTTACATTCGAAAAAATGAAAGGAGAAATAAAAAATGTCGAATGTAACAATTCAAAAGAGAGGAAATTTCTATCAATATAAATTTGAAATTGCAAAAGTTGATGGAAAAAGAAAATTTTTAAGCAAATCAGGATTTAAAACAAAATCAGAAGCAGAAAAAGAAGGAGTAATTGCATACAATGATTATTTAAACACAGGTAATTCATTTTCAGCAAGTGATATGAGTTATTCAGACCTTTTAGATTATTGGCTTGAGAATTATTGTTATATCAATTTAAAATATCATACCATAGAAGGATATAGCAATATTATAAAAAATCATATAAAGCCCAATATAGGCTATTTCCGACTATCTCAAATTACAAGAGCAACACTTCAAGAATTTATTAATAAGATTTATATTAATAAATCATTTAGTAAGAATTTTTTAAATAATATTAAAAAAGTGATAAAAGGCTCTTTTACATATGCTTATGAAACAGATTTTATAAAAGTAAATCCAGCGATTGGCTTGAAATTACCTAAATATGATATTCCATCAAAAGATCCAGCACATATTTTTACAAATGAAGAAATCAATTTAATATTGGATAGATTCAAAAATAATCATTGTGTTTATTATGCTTTTCTAACAGCATATTGCACAGGGTTAAGAGTAGCCGAAGTATTTGCTTTAACTTGGGATGATATAGATTTCGAAAATAAAGTTATAAATGTTAGGCATACGATATATGATAAGCCAGATGATAGTAAAGGAAGATGGTATATTGGAACTACTAAAACTAAACAGGGAACAAGACAAATTAATATGAGTGCAACATTATATAATGCTTTATTAAACTATAAAAAGAAACAACAGTATATGAAGAAATTGTATGGTAAAGAATATTTAACTTATCACTTTGAAGATGTTCTGAATAAATATGGAAAAGTAGTAGAACAACGAATAGTGAAGAATATAGGGAATGTTTTACAAATAAATAAGGCAGATATGGTATTTACAAGACCTAATGGAAAATATGTAGGTAGAAATATTTTAAACTATCCATTTAAGATAATTCATAAAGAGCTTGGCATTGAAAATTGTAGATTCTATGATTTAAGAGGAAGTTATGCAACTATTAATTTAAGAAATGGTATAGAAATTAGAGATGTTGCAGATATTTTAGGACATAAATATATAGAAAATACAGAAAATTTTTATATATCAAGTACTGATGAAACAAGAAAAAATGTAAGCAATGTATTTGATAGTCTAATAAGTTCTAAAACAATTAATGATATTATTAAATATGAAATTGTTTAAAGAGTTAAGGAGTTGGTAATTACTAGCTCCTTAAAATATTAAAATGAAAATTTACATAAAAATCTTGACATCTTATAAAAAACATGCTATCATCTTAATTATAGAATAAAAGAAAGAAGGAAATAAAATGAAATTAAATATATTTTTAAACCAATTACATCATCATCGTAGGAGCTTGTAACTATTGCTTAATTGCGTAGGTACAGGCTAAAAATACTGTGCCTACGATAGTTTGAAAATATATAATTATAGATATATTAAAAAACACTATTTGTAGGAAAATATAAATAGTGTTTTTTGTATATCTATTTTTTTATTTATTTGAAAGGTGGTTATTTAATATGAAAAATGAAGAATTAAAGAATGTAAGAGGAAGTATTGATTATGGAGGAAAAGATGCGATAATTAGAAGTTTTATCTCAAAAACATTGCAAGAAACATTTGAAAAGTATGGATACAGTCCATTAGAAACATCGATTTTGTGCTATTATAATTTATTAGCATTAAAATATGATAAAGATAACGATATTTTAAAAGAAATATATAAAGTAACAGATCAAGGCAATAGAAATTTAGCATTACGATATGATTTAACAGTACCATTGGCAAAATATATAGCTTCTAATACAGATATAAAACTTCCATATAAAAGATATGAGATAGGAAAAGTATTTAGAGATGGACCTATAAAAAAGGGAAGAACAAGAGAATTTATACAATGTGATGTTGATAGCGTAGGAATTGAAGGACAGATGGTTGAAGCAGAGTTGATTTCAATATTTGTTGAGGGTTATAGAAGATTAGGAATAGATATTATTATTAAATATAATAACAGAAAATTAATGAATGGGATAATTGAAATTTGTAATATTAGTAATGATAAAATCAGTCAAGTTATAACTATAATAGATAAAATAGAAAAGTTATCTTATCAAGAAATAAAGTTAGAATTTGATAAGATTGGAATAAAAGAAGAGCAGATAGAAACTCTTATGAAATATCTAAAAATGGAATTTAATGAGTTGAATAAAGCGATTAAAGATGTTTCTAATATGAAACTAAAAGAAGGATTAGATGAAATTGAAGAATTAGACAGATATATAAAAGAACTAAATTTAACTAAATACGTAAAATTTTCACCATCATTAGCAAGAGGTCAAGAATATTATACTGGAACAATATTTGAAGTGTATGTTGCAGATGGAAGTATAAAATCAAGCATTGGAGGTGGTGGGCGATATGATAATATGATAGGAGAATTTATAAATGATGGGAAAAAATATCCAGCTGTTGGAATAAGTTTTGGATTAGATGTAATCTTCGAAATATTAAGGGAAAAGCAAACATATTTATGTAATACAGATGTTTATATAATTCCAATGGAGAATAATGCCTTAGCATTAAAAATAGCTGATGAATTAAGAAAAAATGAATTAAAAGTTGATATAGAAATGAATAATCTAAAATTAAAAAAAGCATTAAGTATTGTAAATGATAAAAAGGTTCCAATTGTTGTAATTCTTGGAGAAAATGAAATAAAAGAAAACAAAATAATTATAAAAGATATGAAAAATAATTTTCAAATACTTGAAGATATGAATAATTATATAGAAACAATACAAGAATTACTTTATATTGGAGAAATCAAATATAAAATTCTAAATCCAGGAGGTAATAAAACAGCATTAATTAATGGGTGTGAGTATACAAATAGTCAAAAGAAACTAATTAATAAAATAATAATGGATAAATACTCACAAGTAGAGCAAGTTGGATTTTTAAGTAACAAGATAAATCGTTTAGAAATGGCTGGTGGAGAATTTTGTATGAATGCGACTAGGTGTGCTATATATGAATACTCAAAAAAGAATAGAGAAAAAGTTGAGCTTTCAGTATCAGGAACAAATAAGAAATTAGTAGGTAGAATATTGAATGATAATAAAGTAGAGGTAAGATTAGGTATAGATAAAAATATAGATGATTTAATTGAAATAAAAAATGATTTTATTTGTATAAAAATAGATGGAATTTTAATTGCAATTTTAGATGAAGAAAAATCAAAAAAATATATTCAAAAATTAAAAGAAAATGAAGAAATATCTAAAAATGAATTAAAACAATTGATGATAACAAAGATTGATTCAGAAGAAAAAGCAATAGGAATAATGTTATTAGAAAAGGAATTAGGAAAAATAAAAATAAATCCTATTGTATGGGTGAAAGAAATAGATACAGTATTTTATGAAACGGCATGCGGTAGTGGTAGTTTAGGAACAGCAATATATAATTATTTAAAAAACAAAGAGAACAAAATAGAACTAGTACAACCATCAGGATATAGTATTAATATTGAACTTGAAGAAAATAAAAATTATATAGAAAACGCTATTATTAGTGGAATTGTAGAGGAGGAATAGTATGCAGTCAAAAGATATATTAAAGAATTTAGTACAATTTGACACATATAAGGACAAAGAAAATGAGGGAATAATGAACTATATACAACAAATTCTAGAAAGAAAAGGATTTAAGCTAGAGCATAAAACTAAATGCTTAATTATGAGTATAAAGGAAAAATGCAATTTGGGATTTTTAGGTCATACCGATACAGTACAAAGTGGAAGTGATTGGATATATAATCCTTTAGAGATAACAGAAGTGGGTAATAAATTATATGGTTTGGGTATTTGCGATATGAAAGGTGGTATTGCAGCAACTTTAAAAGCAGTATTAGATATAGACTGGGATAAATTAAATTATGGAATTAAGTTATTCTTTACTTATGATGAAGAAATAGGATTTAAAGGTGTAAAAGAAATAAATCGCTTAAATATTGAAATACCTGATAATATGATTATAGGAGAACCAACTAATAATGAGCTAATGAATGGAAGTAAAGGCTTAGTGGAATTAAAAGTTGAATTTAAAGGTAAATCTGCACATTCTAGCAATCCTGAAAAAGGGATAAATGCAATAGAAAAATGTATAAAGTTTTTGGATGAATTAAAGCAATTTTATGATAATTTAAGACTAGAAACAGATAACAGATTTGAAATTCCATATACAACTATGAATATAGGAAAAGTTGAAGGTGGAAAAAGCATAAATATTGTTCCAAATAACTGTAGAGTATATATAGATTTTAGAGTTATAAAAAATGAGCATATAAAGAAAATAGTTGAAAGAATAAATAGACTAAAGGAAAGTTACAATTTTTCATATGAAATAATAAATGATATAAAACCTTTTATAACTGAAAGCAAAAAAAGTAAAACAACAAATTTTATAACAGAAGCTAGTTTTATACAATCCAAAAATAAATATATACTTGGTACAGGACCAATGAATGCACATGAAGCAAATGAATATATTACAATAGAAAGTTTAGACAAACTGGTTGAACAATACAAACATATAATAGATGAATTATGTTTGTAGAAATTAATTTTGTTATATATTAAAAAATAATATATAATGTAGTATTAAACAATGAATAATTTCAAGTTTATAGGAGGGATAATATTTATGCGAATTGTAATAGACACTAACATTTGGATTTCGGCAATAGTAACAGAAGGAAGAATAAGCAAATGGTTAGATAATGTTTGTCAGAACAAAGACATTATTATTATATTAAGTACATCCATTTTAGCTGAAATAAAAGCCACTCTTCAAAATAATAACCGAAATCGAATAAAAAAGAAAAAACGGAGGTGTTTTACTGAAGAACACAGAAAAAAATTTGAGGCAATACTAAAAAAGACAACTTTTGAAGTTATAGAAACAAAACCAATTAATGCCTTGGATATTTACATACGAGATGAAGATGACATTCATATCATCGAAACAGCAATTGAGGGACACGCTGATGTTATTGTTAGTGGTGATAAAGATTTTGAAGAAGTGAAAACATCACTCTTTAAAATAATGAAGCCTTCCGAATTTTGTTAAAAAATAAAGCTACTCCAGAGATGAAGTGGCTTTATTCCAATAGAAATGATAAAAAGTAAATTATGTTTGGAAAAGAGTTTATTTTTGAAGCAAAATATGGTAGAATGCAACTTGAGGAGAAATGAAGTATGAAAATATATGTATACTTAGATGAAAGTCGGATCAATTCATAAAAATAGTAAAACAAGATATTTTGCAGTTGGTGGGTACTTTTCTTATGAAGAAGATAGAATAAAAATAAAAGCTAAATATAAAAAAGAAAATCTAAAGTTAAAGAAAGAGAAAAAACTTGATTTAGATGCAGAAATAAAATCGTATGATATGACTGAATTTGAAAAAATAAAAATTTTTAATAAGATTCAAGATATAGAAACTTTTCATGGTTGTGTTAAAGTATTTGATAAAAAGTATATGAAAAAAGAAATAGTGGATTCTAATATATTTTTCAATTATGCTGTAAAAGTTCTAATTCAAGATTGCATATTACCGGAATTGAACTTACAAGAAAATGATGAGCCTATAGAGTTTATTATAAGTATAGATAATAGAAATATAAGAGTAGGAGAGTTGAACAATTTAGAAACATATTTAAAAACAGAATTCTGTATTTATGATGATGATTTCAAAATTACTTATTATGATTCTAAAACAAATTATGGAATACAATTAGCAGATTTAACTGTTAATACATTTTATAATTCATACAAAGACATAACTATAGTTGAAAATTTAATAAAAGAATTAAAACCTAAAAACTTTAGAGTAAGTTTGTTTCCGAGAAATAGTAGGAATAAAAAACAAAATAATACATAAAATATTAGTGAAATATTTGACATACATTTTTTTGTATGGTAAAATATTTATAGAGTAAGACCTAGGTAAGGTAGCTAAAAGCTAAGCGTATGTTAAGTACGTTGCCACCTAGGCATTTTTATTATAAATAATAAAAATCGAATGTAAACATTGTTTGCATTTTGTTTGCAAAAAATAAGAAAACATATACAAAAATAATACTAATAATATAATAAATATAAATCGCTATAATCCGCAATATTATTAGTATAAATAGTGTTTTATAGTATTGATAATATAGAAATAAAGTCTTCTTGTGGTTCGGGCAAAAAGTATAAGAACTGTTGCGGGAAAAACGCATAAATAGAGGATTACACAGGGCTTAAAAAATTTAAAATTAGAAATGTCACCAAAAACATAAATATGCGAACCAAAAGCATTGAGAATAAAGGAATGTAGACAAGTTGATATGTTGGCATTCCTTTTTCTATACAACACTAGATAAAAGATTTAATGTTGCCCCTTTTGTTCTAAGAGCACTTGCAATTTAAATCCAAATAAGATATGATAAAAAACAAGGAGAGTGATAAGATGTTAGAATTAGAAGAAAACACAAGACTACTTCAACAATTAGTAGAAAAAATACAAGAATTGGGTGAATCTCTTTGACATAGCTGGATTAGAAAAACAATTACAAGAATTAGAAAAGCAAACAATGGAAGAAAACTTTTGGAACGACAGTAAAAATTCCACCAAAATATTATCCAAAATCAAGAGCATAAAAAGTAAAACAAACGAATATAAAAGACTAGCAGATGAAATTACCAATTTACAAGAATTAACCGAATTAGTAGAATTAGAGCCTGATGAAGAAATAGCAAAAGACATTTTAAAAAATACCAACAAATTACAAAAAGAAATTGAAAAATTTGAAATTACTACATTTCTATCTGGAAAATATGACAGCAATAATGCCATTGTTACCATACATCCAGGAGCAGGAGGCACCGAATCACAAGACTGGGCAGAAATGTTATATCGAATGTATACCAGGTGGGCCAATAAAAACAATTATGAAGTAAAAGAACTGGATTATTTAGAAGGGGAAGAGGCAGGACTAAAAAGTGTAACCTTTGAAATTGTAGGAGAAAATGCCTATGGTTATATGAAATGCGAAATGGGCGTACATCGTCTTGTAAGAATCTCTCCTTTTGATAGTGGAGGAAGAAGACACACCTCTTTTGCATCAGTTGAAATTCTACCAGAAATTACAGATGATATTGAACTAGATATCAATCCAGATGATTTAAGAGTAGATACTTATCGAGCATCCCGGAGCTGGAGGACAACACATCAATAAAACTTCTTCAGCTGTCAGAATAACACATATACCAACAAATATTGTTGTAGCTTGTCAATCGGAACGTTCTCAAATCCAAAACCGAGAAACTGCAATGAAAATGTTAAAATCAAAATTATTAGACTTAAAGGAAAAAGAACAAAAAGAAAAGATTGAAGACCTAAAAGGCACTCAAATGGATATTGCTTGGGGGAGTCAAATTCGTTCTTATGTCTTCTGTCCTTATACCATGGTAAAAGACCATCGAACGAATTATGAAGTAGGAAATGTGCAAGCTGTTATGGATGGCGAAATTGATAAATTCATGGAAAGCTACCTAAAAAATGGATTAACCAATTGTTAACGCATCATTCTAAGACTAGAAACAAATTTAAGAGAACTTTCCTATAATATGAAAATGAAATTCAAATATCATTTAAATTTTTCTAGCATACAATATAGAGAGCAGATATAGAACGACAATGGCATGATTAAGGAATTGCCTATTGTTATTCATTCGAATATCCGCTCTCTATATTATTTTTACAAAAGGCGAGTGATTAAGGTGGACACAATTGTTTTAAAATTTGGAGGTAGCTCTGTTGCAGATGATGAAAAATTAAAATTAGTAGCTAATAAAATAATCAGTTTATATCAAAAAAATCACAATATTGTAGTAGTTGTTTCTGCTCAAGGAAAAACCACAGATAAATTAATTTCAGAAGCAAAAGAACTATCTAAAATTACAGAAGATAGAGAAATGGATGTACTACTTAGTAGTGGCGAGCAAATGTCAAGTGCTAAATTAAGTTTATTATTAAATAAGATGGGATATAAAGCAATTTCTTTAACTGGTTGGCAGGCAGGAATTTTTACGAATAATACCAATCAAAATGCAATTATCAAATGCATTGATACTTCAAGAATAAGAGAAGAATTAGAAAAAGGGAAAATTGTAATTGTAGCAGGCTTTCAAGGAATTAATGAAAACATGGATATTACAACATTGGGAAGAGGAGGATCTGATACAACAGCAGTTGCTATTTCAGCAGCTTTAAGTGCCAAAAATTGCTATATCTTTTCTGATGTGGATGGCGTTTACACCACTGATCCCAATCGATTACCAGAAGCAAAAAAACTACCAGCTCTTTCATATGAAGAAATGCTTGAGTTGTCTAGCGAAGGAGCAAAAGTATTGCATAATCGATGTGTTGAAATAGGAGAAAAATTCAAAGTACCTATTATTACAAAATCTACTTTTAACAATAAACCAGGAACGATTATATCTGATATTATTGAAGAAAATACAATTAAAAGTATTGTAAAAAAGGACATTTCTAGAATTTCGATTGTAGGAAATGGTATCATAAGAAATATTTCAAATATAAAATCAGTTCTGGATATGATACAAAAAAATAAATTAGACATGTTAGAATTTCATGTTTCAGAATCCAAAATTTCAATTACTTTTAAAAACCAAGTATCTGATAGCATACTAAAAGAAATGCATGAAAAATTAATACCTGAATTGAACTAAAATTTGACCAAAAACAGTGAACCGATAATAATATATTATTTTTATATTATTATCGGTTCGCTGTTTTTTGTGTATTTTCTATTGTATATTTTGTTCTAAATGAGACAACCAGTGCATATATTAATTTAGCAAGGAAAAATTTTAAAACTTTGAAGATAATTGCTTTGGCGTTGTTGCACTTTACTTATAACTATCTTTTTTCAAAGTAATAATGTGAAATGGAGGCAGAAGAAATGACCGTTGATGAAAGAAAAACAATTAGTACAGGAGTAATCCAAAATCTTATTTTAGAAAATAGAGGAAAATTAAGTATATCTGGTGTTTTGGATGTTTTAAGTTTTGATGATCAAGTTGTAATATTGGAGACTGAATTAGGACTATTAACTGTAAAAGGAGAAAACCTTCACATCAATAAACTAAGCATTGATACATCAGAAGTAATTGTAGAAGGAGATATTTCCTACTTAGCCTATAGTGATAAAGACACTGAAAAGACAAAAGGAAATTTCATGAGCAAAATATTTAAATAAAGACAGATGGGGAGGAGTCCAATAATGGTTACAAATCAAGCATATTTATTTTTAATATTTGCAATTAATGGGATTATAATAGGTCTCTTATTTGACTTTTTTAGAATATCACGTAAGGTGTTTAACACAAATGATGTAACAACCTATATAGAGGATATCTTATTTTGGATTTTAGCAGGAGCTATTATTTTATACTCCATATTTGTTTTTAATAATGGAGAATTACGTCTATATATGTTTTTAGGAATTATATTAGGTGCCTTTATCTATCTATTATTTATTAGTTCTTATATTATAAAAATTAATATAAAAATAATCAATGTCTTAAAAAAAGTTTTTGGTATTGTAATTATTCCATTTAAATATATTTATAAATTATTACATAAGATTTTCTTTAAGCCTGTTACTTTTTTATTTATTAATATTAGAAAAAGTTCTACAAATTTCGCTACAAAAATGTACAAAAATCTAAAAATGCCAAAAAAGGCGAAAAATATTGTAAAAAATTGAAGATATAAGAAGGATTTCTTTTTAATATGTAGAATATATAAATATATATCCGAAAGGATTTAACTCGAAAATATGGAGAGATTACGGATGAAAAAAAACAAAAAAATATATAAAAAATTACTAATCATGGGAATTGCCATATATGTAATTTTCACTTTAGTGAATCAACAAAAAACTTTAAATCAATATACACAAGAAAGTAATGAATTAACTTCTCAAATTGAAGAACAAAAAGAATATAAAGAAGAACTTGCTCAAAAAAAAGATGATGTAGCTTCTTTAGACTTTATTGAACAAATGGCAAGAGAAAAACTAGATATGTATTATCCAAATGAGAAAATATATGTAGACAGAGGAATGTAATTTCAAAAATTATATTCCCTTTTTTTGGAAAAAGCATTTCATTTTATCGAAATCTATGTTATAATTATTATATTATTTCGTTTTTTAAATTCCCTAATAAAAAATATAGAAAAATAAGGAGGGCTTTATGTTAGATATAGAATCAATGACTTTAATGGAATTAAAGGAAGTAGCCAAAGAATACAATATCAGGAACATTTCAAAATTAAAGAAGGATGAATTAATAACTGTTTTAAAACAAATTACCAATCAAACAACAAACATAATTGAGGAAGTAGAAGAGGTTGATAAACCAGAAAGACAATACGATGCCAATGGAGAACCAATCGTAGACTACAAATTAACAAGTGATGGCGATGAAATAGTAGAGGGAATATTAGATATTTTACCAGATGGCTATGGATTTTTAAGAGGAGAAAACTTCTTATCAAGTGATAAAGATGTTTATATTTCAATGGTTCAAATTAGAAGATTTCGACTAGATACAGGAGACATTATAAAAGGTATCTCCAGATTTAGAGATAGCGAAAAATTCCCATCTTTAATTTTCGTTGGTGAAGTAAATGGAGAGCATCCTGAAAAGGCAATGAAAAGAAAAAGATTTGATGAATTAACACCAATCTATCCAAACGAAAGATTGAAATTAGAAACGGTATCAAATGATTATGCTACTAGAATTATCGACTTAATGTGTCCAATTGGAAAAGGGCAAAGGGGAATGATTGTGGCACAACCAAAGGTTGGTAAAACCACTTTATTAAAAAAAGTTGCAAACAGTATTAGTAAAAATAATCCAGAAGCTGAATTGATTGTTTTATTAATTGACGAAAGACCAGAAGAAGTAACAGATATGAAACGTTCAATCAAAGGACAAGTAATCCATTCAACCTTTGACGAACTACCAGAACATCATGTCAAAGTAGCTGAAATGGTTTTAGAACGTGCCAAAAGACTTGTAGAACAAGGAAAAGATGTTATCATCTTATTAGATAGTATCACTAGACTTACTAGAGCTTATAACTTGGTGATTCCTTCTTCAGGAAGAACCTTATCTGGTGGTATCGACCCAGCAGCATTACATAAGCCAAAGAAATTCTTCGGTGCCGCAAGAAATATTGAATATGGTGGAAGCTTAACAATTTTAGCTACTGCCTTAATTGATACAGGAAGTAGAATGGATGATGTTATTTTCGAGGAATTCAAAGGAACAGGAAATATGGAAGTTCACCTAGATAGAAAATTGTCCGAAAGAAGAATCTTCCCAGCTATTGATATTAATAAGTCTGGTACAAGAAAAGAGGATTTATTATTGACACCAAAGGAAAAAGATACTGTTTTTGCTTTGCGTAAGGCTATGAATAGTATGCCTGTTGCAGATGTTACAGAACAAGTTATTAGTCACATGACTGAATCAAAAGATAATAATGAGTTTATAGATCAAATGGAGAGTTATTTGAAAAGATTTAAATAAAAATTGATTGAATTTTGTCGAAATTATAAAAAAATACTATTGCGTTTTAAAGTAATAGTATTTTTTCATTTGTTTATATTAATTAGCCCAGTATTGTTCTAGGCGAAATGGGGAGAGCATGTAAAGAAAAAGCATAAAATTATAAATAAACAACATTGCACAAAATCAAAGTTTTGTGCAAATAGGAATAGGAGTAAAAATAGAACCATATGAATATAGTCCTATTTCTGAAATCTTGCTATTCCTTTAATAAAGCCTATTTTAGCTTGTTTATCCAATAACAAACTATACTACTTTTTAATAAAATAGCCTTAAAATCGATTCTGGAGCTTCATTATTTTAGTTCATTCCTGGTTGGATTTTTTTTCATTATTGTAACCTCATAATTTTAAAAAAATTTTATATAACTTTAGATTATTTTATCAAAATTTCCTAAATCCTTATATTTAAGTATTTTGCTTGATTTTATAGACAACAAACTATATGCTTAATTTTTAAAAACGGCTTAAAATCGATTCTCGTGCGTCGTTTTTTTAGACTTTTTTCAGCACTTTTAATAGATGCCTAAAAATCAGCATTTTTACTAAAATTATATTATAAAGATTAGATTTCATAAAATACACATCAAATTTAAAACATATAACTTGTTAAATAAATTATTAAAATGTCTTAAAATCGATTTTGATGCTTCGTAATATGAAATTATATTATGAATTAGTAATCTAAATTTATATAATGATTATACAAAAATTTTATAAAGTATGTATAAAATTATAATGCAAATTTTTATTTACAAACAATATTAACAAATGTTCGTTTTTTAAAATTACATATATAAAATTAACTTTACACAAAATTTTTAGTTCAAATCTAATTATAAAAATTTTTATAATTTAAAATTTGAAATTTTATTTTTTGTTTATATGATTTTTTTATTTTTATAGTTTTCTTTAAATCTAATTTTTACTTAAAAAATTTATTTTAAAATTGCTATTTTCCCTAAAATAGCCTATTCCCCTATTCCCTACTCATTATTACTCTTTAGCTTTAATAGATAAGTAATATCTTTTTTCACTTTTTCAGTAAATATTTCGGTTATTTTTTGATAATTTTTACTTTCAATATTATCTGGCATAAAATTCATTGGAACAATTCCATATTTATTGATTATTGCAACAAACCATTGCCAATATCCACCTTCAGATACACAATACTGCATTACTTTTTCTTTATGTATATAATCCAAATCCACATTTTCTAACTCTATAATATTTTCGTAAGTATTATTAGATTTTTCTAATTTATCGAAAAAAGAAATGTGGGTATTTGATATTTCTAAATTCATTATGTCTATATTTAGATTTTTTGCAATATTATGTTTTATTACATTAATTCCTGCATATATCCAACATTTATAACTATTTTCTTGATCGTATCTCTTACTTTCTGGTAGTTCTATATTAAAAATAGGTTGATTTTCTATTATAATTTGTCTATCTATACAAGTATTTTCTAAACCATTTCTAGTAATTGAATTTTCTATTATTTTATGTTTCCTGTCTTTATTATATTGTTCACTAAATCTTGCTATATCTTCTAAACTAATCTGTTGATTCATATTTTTCTAAACCTTTCTTTCTTAATTTTTCTATTTTGTTTCAACTACTTTATAGTTATTCATATTATCTACTATAATAGCTTGTTCATTAGATAATTTTATAAATTTATAATTGTTATAACTGCTTTCAATTTCATCAGCTAATTTAGTATATTTTTCTTTACTATTATAATGAGGTAAAATATAAAAATCTACTAAATTCATTGCATTGCAATTATTTAATAGTGGTGCTTGTGATATGTTATCTAATTTTTTAGCATAGTCAATAGATGGACAAGCAATACATGAGCCAGCACTCGAACCTATATAAATTTTATTATTAGCAAATTCTATTAACTCTTGTAAAACATCTTTTATTTTCAACTGTTGTAATAAATAGAAACAATTTCCACCAGCAACAAATATTACATCTACACTATTAAACTTTTCTATAATCTCCTCTTTACTTTCCTTTGAAATATCAATATCTATTACATTAAATTTCATTTTTATAAGATCTTCCCTATCTTTTTCCATGTACCATCTATCAACATCTAATTCTGAAGCAGTAGGGATAAATCCGATTTTAGAATTTTCAACAATATATTCTTTTATAATTTCTTTGTTACTTGATAACAATATTTTCATAGTTTCTCCAATCTATATTATACTAATAATATCCCACCATTAACATTTACATTTTCTCCATTTATATAATCAGCTTTATCACTTAATAAAAATAAAACTACATTAGCTGTATCTTCAACAGTTCCAATTCTTTTACTTGGATTTCTTTCTGCTGTTGCTTTGATTTCTTCTTCTGAATAACTTTGTATTCCTAATGGTGTTAAAGTTAATGAAGGACTTACGGTATTTACTTTTATATTATATTTTGATAATTCTAATGCACAACATTTGGTTAGCATTATTGTTGCAGCTTCACAAGTGCAATATGCAATAGAATCTTCCATAGGTTTAGTTCCTAGTCTTGAAGCAATGTTTATAACTCTAGGTCTATCAGATTTCTTCATTAATGGAATTGCATTTTTTATACATTGCCATCTTGCAACAACATTTACATCTAATTCATGTCTATATTCTTCAATAGTTAAATCTTCTATTGATAATACTTTATCATAAGCTGCACAATTCACTAATCCATCCAATTTGCTAAATCTTTCTTTAATTTCATTGAACATATTATCTACTTCATTTGCTTTTGATAAATCACATTTAATTAATAAAATATTATCTCTAAAATTTGATAATTCTTCCATAGTTTCTTCTGCTAATTTATCATTATGTCCATAGTTTATAATTACTTTTGCACCATTTTCTAATAATTGTTTTGCAATTTGTCTACCTATTCCAGATGTTGAACCTGTTACTAAAATTATTTTATCTTTGAAATCAATATTCATATAAAAAGTTCCTCCTATTTTACATTTGTTCTAATTTCTCTCTATTATAATATCTGCTACAGTTAAATTATTAGTGCTTAAAATATTCTCTATTATTGTATTTGCAACTTCTGTAGGATTCATAAATGTATGTTGCTTTTCTTTTGATACATAATCCCTACTATCTTTATAAAAGTTTGTATTAATTCCTCCTGGATATACTCCAATTACTTTTACACTTGTTCCTTTATATGCAACTTTTAAACTTTCTGTATATCCTCTTTCTCCCCATTTAGTAGCACAATACACACTTTCTTGTTTATTTCCTCTTAATGCAGCTGATGACATTATATTTACTATTTTCACATCTTTTTCTTCTTTTGCTTTTAATACTTGTGTAGATGCAATAATCATACCTTGTAATCCTTTAAAGCATTTTTCTATATCTTCTTTTATATATTCAGTTGGTATTTTAAAAGATGGTTCTCCTGCATTATTTATAAGAACTTTTATATTTCCCATATTTTTTATTTCATTTATTGTATTAGTTATAAATTCTTCATCAGAAATATCTCCAATAAAGCCTTTATAGTTGTCTGTATATATACTATTTAATTCATTCATTTTTGTAACATCTCTATCTATATTACAAACAAACAATCCTTTTTCTATTGATTTTTTAACTAATGCTAATCCTAAACCATTAGCTCCACCAGTTATAATAATTATATCATTCATTTGAGTTTTCCTCCTTTATTACACTATAATGAACTTGTACAATATCTTCTTTTTCCTTAACTACTTTTTTGGGATTATTAACCCAATTCAAACTTCCAACTTACGTAAATCTAACATTAGAAAAACTAAGAACGATAAGGTTGATACTTTTATAATTATAAAGTCTTTAACTTTGAATAATTATAATCTTGTTACTACAAGAGACATCAACAATATAAAACTCAAAGGCTTAAGCCGTTCTCGACACAATCTAATTGTGATGAGAAGTCGTTCTAAAATTCAATTAGCATCTTTTATAGATCAATTATTCCCTGAATTAAATCAATTCTTTAAAGGAAATCTTCATCTAAATGTATCTTATCAATTATTGAAAGAATATTCAAGTCCTAAAGATATTTCTTCTTTACATTTAACTAGACTTTCTAATATTCTTCACGATAATTCACATGGTAGATATAAAAAGACAGATGCTATTCGTTTACGTGAATTGGCTAAAAACTCTGTTGGTATTGATAATCCAACTCTTTCATTACAAATTAAGCAAGCTATTCTTCAAATTGAACTTTATACAGAACAAATTGAAGAAGTAGAAAAATTATCTAAACAAATTCTTGATGAGATGAAATCTAAACTTTTAACTATTCCAGGTATGTCTTACAACCAAGCAACTGTAATTCATGGATTTATTGGTGATATTAACCGTTTTAACAAATCTTGCCAATTACTTGCATATAGTGGTTTGGATCCATCTATATATCAATCTGGTAATTTTAAAGCGCATTCTACAAGAATGTCCAAACGTGGTAATTCATTACTCAGATATAATCTTGTTTATGCTGCACATAATTTAGTCTTACATAATAAAACTTTTAAAGAATACTATGATTCAAAACGTTCTCAAGGCAAAACTCATTATTGTGCTCTTGGACATTGTGCTCATAAACTTGTTAGAATAATTTTCAAAATCTTAAAAAGCAATGTTGATTTTGATTTAGATTAATTAAATATTTAATTTTCAATGTGTTCCACCGTTTTTTTAAGTTTGACTAAAAACGGTTATTAAAGTTGACCATTTTCTTTTGCTAAAAATTTTTCAATTTTTTCGAAAATCTATTGACTTTTCATAGTTGGTCTCCTTGTACATTTAATGCAAAAATGTTATAAAAAGAAGGTGAAAATGATGAAACTTAAAGTTGGATATACTTTAGAGCAATTGCTTGAAGTTTATAACAAAAAAGCAAACATACCAAAACCATTGACAAATGAAAACGTAGGAATTTATGGTCTTAGCTTTAAATTGCTTTTCTGATATATATTTCTTAAAAATCTTTATGTATCAAAGTACAGCTTGAATATAAAATTAAATTCCTGCGATAGTTTAACAGGAATTTAATTCTCTACTTAAATTTTTTTATTTTTTTTGAATATCAATTGCTAAAATTTCTTGCAATTCTTGTGTTGAAATAGCATTCAGATTTTCAATTTCAAAATCCACTACGCTTTCATCTGAAATTTCTGACCACACATATGTCATTTCATTTTGTGTTCCATTTTCTTCATCAGCATACTGATAAGAAAGAGTTGCACGATAGAAGTTTTTCCCTTTTACCTCAATCATCTCCATATCTGACAATTTAACATTTTTGTAGTATGATTCCTCTTCATAATATTTTTTCTTTTCTTGTAAATCTTTATAATATTCGTCTTTATTACCATACGCTGTTGATATTTTGATAGCTCCATCTTCTCTTTCAAATGATTTATAATTATCTGATGTATAGACTAACTGATACCCTTCTGGCATTTTAAATGTTATCTTTTCTTTTCCATCATAAGATACAATTTCATTCTCGTTTGTGCTAGTAACTGTATTATCATCGTTATTATTATCATCACTATCATTATTATTATCATTATTATTATCATTATCCTCTTCTTCAACTGGAAGATTCGTAGTTGGTTGGTCTTTTGTGCTACTTCCTGTTAAGTTTGAATTGCTTACTCCTGAAAAACTTTCAATTAATTCATATAATTTTGACTTTTGTAAGTTTGTCATTAATTTCTCTTGATCAGAGCTTGTTAATTCATCAGATTTTACAGCATCTTTTACATCTATTTGATTGATATCTTGATTAAACTTCTGACTATATTCTATATTTAGCTTTAATTTTCCAAAGTCTTTTACATCGATTTCTAAATGAGCTGTTCCTTCTTCTTTATTTTTTTCTTCTGCCTTTATTGTTCCTTCGCATAATGTCTCATTTTTTTCTAACATTTCAAACTCATAAGCATTTTTATCTGTTTTCGTAAATTCTATGGTGATTGTTTCTTCACTTTCTTCGCTATCAATTGTTACTGTGAATTTTTCTACTTTTTGCATGATTCCTCTTGTATAAACATCTATTTCTATTATTGTTTTGTCATCCTCATCCATTTCATCCATTAAATCTAGTAAAGATTCTAATAAATCAGATACTTCATCTTTGTCTTCAAAACAGTCAATAAATTCTTTGTTATCTTTTAAATTTTTAGATATCGTTGTAACTTCTTCTTTTAATTGCTTTGCATTCATTTTAATTGTATTTTTTGTGGTAGAAACTTTTTTACCATTTATTGTGATATCTTCTTTTTCAGCTGTACAATATTCATCTTTAATAACACTTGTGAATTCTTTTTTTAGAATGTTGGAAGCTTTTTGTAAAGATTTCTTTTGATTTCCTGTCATTTTTTGCTTCTCTAATATTTCTTCAAAATAGGTATAAAACTCATCTTCCATATCTTCTACTTCAATATATTTGTCTAAGAAATTCTTAAATTGCATATAGGTTTTTTCTTTGTCAACATCAGAATACATCTGAATATCTAATAAATCTTCTTGCTCATAATTAGCTTTTAAATTCATGACAAATTGTTTGTCTTCATTGTTTGTTTGTACATTCATTCCTATGTTAATTTTATTGATTAAATCTTTTACATTTTTATCAATTTTATCAGTATCTAACTCTGCATCTAATTTGAAAGATGTTTTAGATGTTTTGTAATTCATATTCTTCATTTCAGCAGTATAAGAATCGATTGAACTTCCTACTAATCTTTTATACATTTGGTCTGGCTTTGTGTAAATTGAAAAATAATAAATAAGACCTGCTATAATTGCCACAATTAGTACTATGGCAATGGCTAATAAGCCTGTTTTCTTTTTTCCTCTGTTTTCTATGCTTCCTCCTGTACTTACATTAAATTTAGCTGTTTGATCTTTCGAATTGTTATTTTGGTTTGGTTGGTTTTCTTCTTCCATCTTTTATTCCCCTTTCATTTCTATAATACTATTACATGATATATCATAATATTAGTTATTTTTCAAGATTTTTTATGATTTAAGTTTGAATTTTAAAACTCAAACTTAACACAGTAATTTAATTTAGTAATATTTGTTATTAAAAAAGCAATATATTATAGTTACATTACAAAATTAGATTTTCCTGTTTATGCAATGTTGATGCCATAGAAATTTGACATTATGTAGATTTAATAAAATAATATAAGTAATAGAGTTTTTACATATGCTCTTGAGTAATTTTCGAGGGCATAACGTCCTCGAACCATAAATTATTTAATTAAGGAGGATACTAACATGACTAACATTCGTAGAGCTGCACGACTTATAGAGGATTTAAAAACATTGGGAATACTTACAAACGAAAACGTATTATCTTGTTTTGATTCAACAGACGAAAGTATAACAACAAAAATGTTCAAAGAATTATATTCTTTGAACACTTTTCCTTATTACTCTACTTCCACATCAATCTTCAAACTCTCTCCATTAATATTCGTCTCTGTATAGGTATTTCTATCTTCATTGTAAATCACTTCAACAGCTAGTGTATCATGCTTAATCAATGCTTCGTTCTTTTTAATAATTTCCTCTAGCATAGCATTTTCAGTTACATAAAGATTAATATTGTCTAGTACTTCAAAACCTTTATCTTTTCTCATATTTTGTACTTTTGATAAGATTTCTCTTACATATCCTTCTTCTTTTAATTCTGGAGAAATATGAGTATCTAACACAACACCAATTTCACCTTCTCCGCTAAAGGCAAATCCTTCTTTTCCTTGCATGGTGACAAGTAAGTTTTCTGCATTTAATGCAATTTGTGTGTCATCGATTTCAATGTATTCTACTCCACCATTTTTTACGGTATTGGCTAAGTCCATTTGATTTTTATTAGCAATTTCTTGCTTAATTCTAGGAATTAGCTTACCATATTCTTTTCCGAATCACTGGTAAGTTTGGCTTAATCTCAAAATTCACATAGTTAGACATTTCTGCTCCTAAATCAATTTCTTTTACATTTAACTCTTCTTTTACAATGTCTGCATAATATTCTGGTAGAGTATTAATCGAAATTAACATTTTAGAAAGTGGCTGTCTATTTTTGATATTTGCTACATTTCTTGCTCCACGTCCCAATTTTACAATTTTGTATGCTAAGTCCATTTCCGCTTCTAAATTTTTATCAATTTCTGTTTCACTTACTTCTGGCCATAAGCATAAATGTACACTTTCAAGTGCTTTCGTATCTAATCCTGCCACTAAATTTTGATAGATTTCGTCTGCCATAAATGGTACAAATGGTGCCACTACTTTTACTAAAGTTGTTAATACTTGATACAAAGTGCAATATGCTCCAATTTTTTCATCATTTAATTCTTGTGTCCAAAATCTTTCTCTATTTCTACGTACATACCAGTTAGAAAGTTCATCTGTAAAGGCTTCTATTTGCAAAGCTGCTGATGTAATATCATAATGTTCTAATTTGTCATCTACTTCTTTTATTAAGGTATTTAATTTTGAAATAATCCATTTATCCATGATATTAGTTGGCTTAAAGTCTTTGTATTTCAATGGATTGAATTGGTCAATCTCGGCATATAGTACATAGAAAGAATAGACATTCCATAAGGTACTTAGGAAACCTCTTCCGAGTTTCTTGTACATTGTTTAGTCCCAATCTAGTTGGAAGCCAAGGGGCACTTACAGTATAAAAATGCCATCTAGTTGCATCTGCTCCAACTGTGTCTAGTAATGTCATTGGATCCACACCATTTCCTTTTGATTTAGACATTTTTTGACCTTTTTCATCTAATACATGACCTAATACGATACAGTTTTCAAATGGACTTCTTCCAAATAAAGCCGTTCCGATAGCTGTTAAAGTATAGAACCACCCTCTCGTTTGGTCAACTGCTTCTGAAATAAATCCAGCAGGGAAATTGTTGTCAAACATCTCTTTATTTTCAAATGGATAATGCCATTGTGCAAAAGGCATAGAACCAGAATCAAACCAGCAGTCAATTACTTCTTTGGCTCTGTGCATTTTCTTACCACATTTTGGACATTTTAAATCTACATTATCAATATATGGTTTGTGTAATTCAATATCTTCTGGTACATCAATTCCTTTTTCTTTTAATTCTTCAATGGAACCAATACACTCTTGATGACGACAATCTTCATCTTCACAAGTCCATACTGGTAATGGTGTTCCCCAATATCTATCTCTTGAAATTCCCCAGTCAATTACATTTTCTAAGAATTTTCCAAATCTTCCTGTTCTTATGGTATCTGGATACCAATTTACTTTATTGTTATTAGCAACTAATTCGTCTCTTAGTTTGCTCATGGCAACAAACCAACTCTCTTTTGGATAGTAAAGAAGTGGTGTGTCACATCTCCAACAATGAGGGTATGAGTGTAAATGTTTTTCTTTACTGAATAATTTGTTTTCTTCTTTTAACCATTTGCAAATATCTTCGTTACAATCTCTTACAAATCTGCCAGCCCATGGTTCTACCTCTTTTACAAACTTTCCAGACTTATCTACTAAATTGATAAATGTAATTCCATTTTGTTTTGATACCAAACTGTCATCTTCTCCATAAGCTGGTGCAATATGAACAATTCCAGTACCATCATCCAAATTAACGTAATCTCCATGAATGACCTCAAATGCTTTGCCGATCTACCGCCCCAAATGGCATTAATCTTTCATATTTTGTTCCAAGTAATTCTTCTCCTTTGAAAGTTTTAATTACTTCATAAGGTGTTTCTTTTAAAACAGTTTCTATTAAGTCTTTTGCTAAAATGTAAGTTTCGTATTGTGGCTCTTCGTCTGTTCCAATGTTCGCTTTTACTTCTGCATATTCATAAGATTTGTTGACACAAAGTGCTAAATTAGAAGGTAATGTCCATGGTGTTGTTGTCCATGCTAAGATATATTTATCTTCGTTTACCACTTTGAATTTAGCAATACAAGTTAAATCTTTCACATCTTTATAACCTTGTGCTACTTCGTGTGAAGATAAAGCTGTTCCACATCTTGGACAATATGGCATAACTTTATGTCCTTCATATAAAAGTCCTTTTTCCCACATTTGTTTTAATGCCCACCATACTGATTCAATATATTCATTATGGTAGGTAACATATGGATTTTCCATATCTACCCAAAATCCTACCTTGTTTGTCATTTCTTCCCACATAGAAACGTAGGTAAACACACTTTCTTTACATTCTTTAACAAACTGTTCTACTCCATATTCTTCAATTTGCTCTTTCCCTGAAATTCCCAATTTTTTCTCAATTTCAAGTTCTACTGGAAGTCCATGGGTGTCCCATCCAGCTTTACGGATTACTTTGTAACCTTTCATAACTTTATATCTTGGAATAATATCTTTCATTACCCTTGTTTCAATATGTCCAACATGTGGCTTTCCATTAGCTGTAGGTGGTCCATCATAAAAGGTAAAATGCCTTTTCCCTTCATTCATCACAAAGTTCTTTTTGATGATATCTTTCTCCTTCCATGTTTTAGCTACTTCTTTTTCCATTCCTACAAAGCCATTTTTTAATTCTACTTTTTTATACATCTTTCCATTCCTCCTCTTTGGGACATGGGGACATTATCTACGTCTCTGTGTCCCTATTTGTTTACACTTTCGATTTCTTGTAATTCAAATCTGTATTTTTGTTTTACATCTGGATATTTTTCGTGGTCTACTTCTGATAAAAACATATCATATGGTCTGGCATACAATTCATTGCTTCCATATAAACCACGATAGATTACCATTTTTTCTTTGGTTTCACTATAAATGGCAACATCTTCTACGATATAGTAGTCTCCTTTGAAGTGTTTGTAAATTCCTTTGATTTTTAGTTCTCTCATTTTGATTCACCTTCCTTTCTCCTTGTATCCCATTCTATTTGGAAAAGAATTTCTTCTTTTTTGTCAATATATATTTTTTAATTCCCATCATCTATATAAAATTTCTGAATTCATTTCATTTCTGACATATTTTGCTTCCATTACTTCTCCTTTTCAAGTATTTTTAATCCATATTATAGGAAGTTCGGAAAGCTCTTCTATAATAGAACAACAGTGGCATGATTAAAATTTTTTGACCTTTTAGATTAATTTTCATGCCACGCCCGTTGTTCATCTGCGAAAAACTGCTTTGCAATTTTTCTGTGGAACGTGTTTTGTTATATAGAAAAATCGGAAATTTTTCTATACAATAAAAAAACTTTTCATCCTAATTTAACTTAGGACGAAAAGTTCTATCTCTCCGTGGTACCACCTATTTTAGCAAATTTATACAATCCACTCTCTTAATTTTCCTTTAACGCAGGTACTACGGCTAAACTTAGTCTTTTCATTATTTCAGTTTAACAACAAACTAAGGTGATAATAAATAATTTTTACTTACCAAAATCACAGCTTTCTTTGGCTCTCTTTAAGATATTGCATTATTTATCTTGTCCTTGTTATCGTTTTTATCTTTTTTATTGGTATTATTATACCACATCTATTTGTTTTTGCAACACTTTTTCTGATTTTTTATTAAAGATAATCTATTATTAGTTACAATTCACAGTTGTTAATTTTATGCATAAAATTTATTATGTTTTTTATAAAGTGACAATTCGGGGGACCAACAAGATTACAAACTGTTACTTTAGTTACAGTTTGTCGCAACCTGAGAGTCACTTTAGAAAAAATACTAATAAATTTTGTTAGTACTTATTTTAGCTGTGAATTGTAACTATTATTATTTCATTTATTACTTCTTTTCATTACTACGTTTATTATTCCACCTATTACTTCTTCTTTTTTACCATTTAAACTGCTGTGAATTCGCCCATGTCAAACTGTTCTTTCCATTCCTCTATTCCACTGATTCTTGCATTATAGAAATTAAGTCTTCCCTCATGAGCACAAACTAACTTTTTAAATTCATCATGTTCTATGTCATTCACTCTTTGTGAAATGAAAACCTTCTCAAATTTGGCATCAAAATATTCTCTCATTTCAGTAAATTGGTTGCTAATACTTTTTTCCATGGTATCTAATATATCGATTAAGTCTAACCTATCTTTTTTACGACCTTCCTCTAAAGCGGTTAATTTTTTGTCATTTGCTTCCCATTTCTTGTCGTCCTCATCCCATCTTTTGTTGTTCTCCTTCCAAAGTTGTTGATTTTCATTCCATCTTTTGTTATTTTCTTCCCAACGTTTCTCATTTTGCTCCCATCTTTTCTGATTTTCTTTCCAGTGTTCTTCATTTTGTTCCCAACGTTGTTGATTTTCTTTCCAGCGTTCTTCATTTTGTTCCCATTTTTTGTCATTTTCGTCCCAACGTTTCTCATTTTGCTCCCATCTTTTCTGATTTTCTTCCCAACGTTGCTGATTTTCTTTCCAGCGTTCTTCATTTTGCTCCCATCTTTTTTGATTTTCTTTCCAACGTTCTTCATTTTGTTCCCATTTTTTGTCGTTTTCGTCCCAACGCTTATCATTTTGTTCCCATCTTTTGTTATTCTCTTCTCTAAACTCTCTCAACTCAGTTAATATCACATTTGCCATAGTATCTTCCATATCATCACCACCTTTCCATCTCCATTAAAATTTAAGACATGTTGTTGAATTATATGTAAATCTTTACCTTATTCATGTCTTAGTCAAGATTTAATCATAAGTTTCATTTAATGTCAAGAAAAAACAAAAAAAATTTAAAATTTTCTGCTTTCTTTGTTACTGTTCAGCCCTATTATCTGTTGTTCTTGTGAGAAAAGAGCAAGGCTGAGCAGTAACCTTTCTTTTTTGTCTAATAATTTCTATCATACTTAACTTTACATTTTATATATTATGATATATAATTCTATTTAACTAGTTAACATACTTACTAATTTTTATTAATTATTTAAGGAGGTAAAAACATGGAATTGATAAAAGAAATATGTCTTGAAAACGATGTTGTCTGTAATCATTACAAAATACGAAAGGCAGCAAGAAGTATAGCTTTTAATAGTGAAGGAAAAATACCCTTATTAAATGTATCTAAAGAAAATTATCATAAACTAGCTGGTGGTGGTATTGAACAAGGAGAAGATATTATTACAGCTTTAAAAAGAGAACTATTAGAAGAGGTTGGAGCAAATATTGGAGAGTTAGAAGAAATCGGTGTTATCGTTGAATATAGAAACAAACACGAATTACTACAATTTTCTTATTATTACAAATCCAAAATAATAGGAAATCTAATCAAAACCTCCTTTACGCAAGAGGAAAAAAATAATGGTTTTATGTTAGAATGGAAAACATTAGATGAAGCAATCGCATTGTTAGAAAATGATAAACCAATGGATTACGACGGAAAATATATTGTAGAAAGAGACTTAACATTTTTGCAACACTTTAAAAAATATTACATTTAATCTATAAAATATTTCTTCAAATTCTCGGTGTGCCTTACAAATATTAAAAAATTCCAATTGGATAAAATGAGCCTCTTTCACGTTCAAATGCTACTATATCAATATTTACAAAATTTTGAATGTGACCGAAATAGCTTTAGAATATTAAGAAAATATTGATATAGTAGCATTTGCCTTGAACATCCCTCATTTTATCAGATAAGAATTTCTAAATATTTTTCAGTTGCATTCGAATTTTCAGCCATATTTTTAGATTACCTAAAAATAATTTCTAAAAGTCTATCCAACCAACCCACTATAATAAGCATTATACAACTTACTATAATAACCATCTGGTCGATTCACTAACTCCACATGATTTCCCTCTTCAATAATCTCACCCTGGCTCAAAACAATAATCTTATCCACATTCACAATTGTAGACAATCTATGAGCAATAAAAATCGAAGTCTTTTCCTTTGAAATCCTATCAACAGACTTTTGAATCAATTCTTCTGTTTTAGTATCAATATTAGCTGTCGCCTCATCTAGGATAAAAATAGAAGGATTATGAGCAAAAATTCTAGCAAATGCCAATAATTGTTTTTGTCCAGAAGAATAAGAACTTCCCCTTTCATGTGAAATTTCATCAATTCCATTTGGCAAACTCTCAATAAACTCTTCTGCTGAAGCCAATTCAACTGTTTTCATGATATATTCATCTGAAAAGTTTTTATTTAGCTGGATATTATCTTTAATACTCCTTGCAAAAACAAATGGATCTTGCAAAATAATACCAATCTTTTCTCGTAAAGAACGTAAATTAATATCCTTAATGTTAATGCCATCTAGCAATATTTCACCTTTTTGTATTTCATAAAATCGATTGATTAAATTCGTAATTGTTGTTTTACCTGAACCTGTTTTTCCAACAAAAGCAACACTTTGACCTGGTTCAATTGTAAAACTAATATTTTTTAATATCCAATTCTCTCCTTCATAAGCAAACCAAACATTTTTAAATTCTATCTTACCATCTACCTTTTCTAAAATTTTTCCATCTTCAAAATTCTCTAAATATTCTTTATGTTCTAATATTTCATAAATTTTATCAATAGATACCAATGCCTCTTGAATCGTTTCAAAATTTTCTACTAATCGATTGATTGGTTCAAATATTTGTTTAATGTAAGTAACAAATACATAAACTAAACCAACATCAATAGAAGTTCCTACCCAATAATTAATACTTGCCCATGCAATAATCGCTACTCCTAAATTCTCTAATATTTTCATAATACCTGGTAAAAAAGCTTCTGTGATACCCAGTGGTACTCTAGACTTCCAAAAATCTGTGCACAATTCATCACACTCTTTCTGCTTTTCATATTGTCGATTAAAAATTTTGATTAACTTTACACCATAAATAGATTCCGCCAAAAAAGTATTCAATTTAGTTTTTACCATTTTAGAATATTGTTGTAGCTTATTACTAATCTTTGTAATAATAATCGAAGTTAGAATAACAAAAGGTATTATAGAAAGTGATAAAATAGCCAACTTAAAATTAAGAGATAACATCATAACGATAAATGCTACAATCATTATAATATCTTTGATAAAAGTAGTAATAACCTCTTTAAATAATGTCGTAATATCCTCTACATCACTCGTTATTCTAACAAAAAGTTTACCAGCTGGTGTTCTATCATGGAATGGAATGTTGGCATATTGTGTATATTTATAAAGTTTATTTCTAATTGAATAAATTACATTTTCTCCCATCATACTAGTAGCAGTCGTAACAATGAAATTTAAAATATTTCCTAAGATTACAATTCCAACATAAATACCACCAATCATTCCAATTGTCATAATTCCTTTTTGATATAAATTAGCTGTTAAATAATCATCAATTACAATCTTAATTAAATATGGCTTTACCACTTCTCCAATATTGATTAAAATCGCTAAAATGGATATGATTGCAATGGATTTCGCTTGTGGTTTTAGCATTCTATACATTCTCTGTAAAGTTTTATTCTTCATCTGTTTTTCCTTCCTTTTACCAAACAAATCTCACTATACATATGACATCAACTTCAACACTTCAAGAATGGCGACTTTGTGCCTGTCCCAAACTCGCCATTTGCTTTAGTTGATTGCTGTTCATAAAATTCTTGATAAATTCCTACTCTTTGTATTAATTCTTCATGAACTCCTCGTTCTACAATTCTTCCATTATCTAACACAATAATTTTATCGCTTTGTTTTACATCTGATATTTTATTGGAAATAATGATGCAGGTTTTATTTTTGGTTAAATCTTTAATGTTTTCCAATAAAACTCCGGGAAGTTCGATTATCTAATGCTGAAAAGGTGTCATCAAAAATAACGATACTACTATTTTTCAAAAATGCTCTTGATATGACTATTCTTTGTTTTTGCCCACCAGATAAATCAGAACCTCTTTCTCCAATCTTTGTTTTTATTCCTTCTGGCATCTGCTTGATTTCATCATAAATAATAGCTTTTTTCGTGCTTTCTCTGATTTCTTCTTCCTTATATTCTTCTTTAAATAAACTGATATTATTTTTTAATGTAGAAGAAAATAAGAAATTTTCTTGCGTAATATAACAAATATTTTCTCTTAAGGTTTCGATATCAATTTCATTAATATCTATGCCATCAATCATAATTTTTCCATTTGGTATATTATATAATTTTGTAAGCAAATTCATTAATGTTGTTTTTCCACTTCCTATGGTTCCTATAATTCCTAAGGTTTCTCCTTTTTTCATTTCAATATTGATATTTTCAAGTGCTTTATCAAGCATTCCTGGATAGTTAAAACTTAAATTTCGAATACTTATATTTCCTTCTAACTTTTCTTTAACTGTACTTTCTTC
This sequence comes from uncultured Clostridia bacterium, assembly GCA_949280815.1. Classification (GTDB taxonomy): domain Bacteria; phylum Bacillota; class Clostridia; order TANB77; family CAG-508; genus CAG-269. Next base: position 47,050 of record CASDJM010000007.1, read on the forward strand.
TATTGTTATTTTTTCTTTTTCTAAGGCAAACACTTTATCCAATCTTTGATAGGCAATTTGTGCTCTCTTAAATCTTGCAATTAGGATTGGAATCCAATTTACTGGATTGACAAATAAAGCAATATAAGCATTAAATGTAACTAAATCTCCTACTGTGATAGTTCCTTCCAAAACTAAATGAGAACCATAAATAAAGGAAATAGCATAACAAAGCCCAAAACAAATATCAACACAGGTTGTTAACAAATTAGAAAATACATCTACTGTATTATCACTTTGTCTTACTTTTCTATTTTTTATAATAAAATTTTTTAATTGACTTCCTTCACAAGAATAAGCTTTTGTTGTTCGAATACTGTCTGTACTTTCTTGTATGTATTCTGACATTTCCGTAAATTGATCTTGTGCTTTTTTAAAATTAATTTCAACATATTTTTTTATTTTAATCATTAGGAAAATAGCAATTACAATTGGGCATAAAGTAGCAAGTGTTAAATATGGATTCACTCCTTTTGCCATTTGATAAATCGAAATGATAAATATTAATACCGTTCTTCCGCCATGTGATAAAATTCGATACATAGTGCTTCTTATTTCGTTGGTATCTTTTACAAAATAAGACATGATTTCTCCATTTTTAATATTTTGTATTTCTTTGACTTTTAGTTTTAAAAATCTTTCAAATAATTTTGACTTGATATCTCTTTCAAATCCTCTACTTACATAGGTTTCAAAATATTTCCATCCTATCCTTACAAACAATAAAACAATACATATCCCTAATAAGTAATATGTATCATTTAAAATAATTTGCTTATTTGCTTCCATATCATATAAATTATCTATAATTTTTCCTACAATTTCAGCAGGGTAGGTTAATAAATATATATTAATAGTAGTTAATATAATCTGTAATACTATTTTCCATTTATATCCCTTTAATGCATCTATTATAACTTTTTTCATAAATTACATCCTCTTCGTTTGTTGTTTTATATAGATAGAATTCTTTTCTTATCAGCTCTTTATTGTTCCTATCTCTACTTTTTCATAAATACTATCGTTGTTAAATCCCATACTAGAATTCATTTTCATTTTAACTTGTCGATTTTTCATTTGGTGGTTTAAATTCATAAAATTAATTTCATCTTGAAAATTATATTCATCAAAATCAAATTTCATATTCATTCACAATCCCTTTTATAATAATTTTTGAGACATTTGAAATCTGTCCTCTTATTTCATTTTACTAATCTCTGCGTTTCTTTTGCAATCATCAATTCTTCATTTGTAGGAATTACATATATTTTTACTTTAGAAGTTGGTTTTGAAACTAATTTTTCTTCACTTCTTATGTCATTAGCTTCTGCATCAATTTCTACCCCCATAAATTTCAATTGTTCACAAATGCCTTTTCTAATATTGATTTGATTTTCTCCAATTCCACCTGTGAATATGATATAATCAATGCCATTCATCGCTACTGCATATTTTGCAATATAACTTGCTATCGCATATTTAAAACTATCTAATGCAATTTGAGCTCTTTCATTTCCTTCATTACCTGCTGTTTCAATCTCTCTAAAATCTGGTGCTAATCCTGAAATAGCCTGTACTCCTGATTGCTTATTTAGAATATTTTCCATTTCATCTGCTGATAAATTTTCCTTTTTCATTAAATATAATAAAATAGATGGATCTAAATCTCCACTTCTTGTAACCATTGGAATCCCTCCTAATGGAGTTAATCCCATACTAGTATCAACTGATTCTCCGCCTTCAATGGCACAAATACTAGAACCTTGCCCTAAATGACAAGTTACAATTTTCATATCTTCGATTGGTTTATTCTCTATTTCTGCTAATCTTTGTGAAACAAACATATGAGATGTTCCATGGAATCCATATTTTCTTACAGCATATTTTTTGTAATATTCATATGGGATTGGATAAACATATCTCTGTTTTGGAATAGATTGATGAAAAGCTGTATCAAATACTCCCACCATTGGTTTATTTGGCATTACATTTTGACATGCTTCAATTCCTAAAATACAAGCAGGATTGTGCAATGGTGCTAAATCAGAACATTCTTTTAACACATTAATCACAGAATCATCAATTACTACTGATTCTGCAATCTTTTCTCCTCCATGTACTAAACGATGTCCAATTGCATTAATTTCGTCTAAACTATCAATTACCTTGTATTCTGGATTGGTTAATTGCTTTAGAGCAAATTCAATTGCTTCTGTATGATTATAAGCTGGATTCTCAATTTGTTTCTTCTGACCATTTGCCTTATGCGTAATAAAAGCCTCTTTTTCTCCTATTCTTTCATATTTTCCAGAAGCTAAAACCTCTTCTGTTTCCATGTTGATTAGTTGGTATTTTAAAGATGAACTACCACAATTTAATACTAATATTTTCATTTTCAATCTTCCTTGTATTATATATTTAGGTTTTTAAAAGGTTACCCATAAACCTTTATATAAAATTATGTTAACGCATCACTTTGCACCCTATAGCAATCTATCTTAAGTCTTTTATACTAACTTCAATGTTTCTCTGGCTATCATTAATTCTTCATTGGTTGGAATAGTATAAATTTTTACTTTTGAATCTAAAGCTGAGAGTTCTGCTTCTTCTCCTCTTACCTTGTTTTTTTCTTCATCAATTTTGACTCCTAAGAATTCTAGTTGTTCACAGATAGCTTTTCTGGAAATAGCTCCTTTTTCTCCCACTCCTGCTGTAAAAGTTAAAACATCAATTCCTTGCATGGCAACAGCACATTTCATAACATAAGATGCTGTTAAATAATGATATACATCTAATGCTAAAGTAGCATGATGACCTCCTGATAAAGCTTCTATTTCAATATCTCTAAAGTCTACTGATACTCCTGATATTCCATATACGCCTGACTGCTTATTTAAAATCGTATTTAAATCATCTGGAGATAGATTTTCTTTTTTCATTAAATAAAGCAAGATAGAAGGGTCTAAATCTCCGCTTCGGCTTCCCATAGGAATTCCTCCTAATGGTGTTAATCCCATGCTAGTTTCTACTGACTTTCCATTTTTGATAGCACACACGCTACATCCTTGTCCTAAATGGCAGTTTACTATTTTTAACTCTTTGATATCTTTCCCCATAATTTCAGCTACTCTATGAGATACATACTGATGAGAAGTTCCATGAAACCCATATTTTCTTACTCCATATTTTTTATAATATTCATAAGGAATTGGATACATGTATTTTTCTTTGGTTATGGTTTGATGAAAAGCAGTATCAAACACTGCTACCATTTTCATATTTGGCACAATTCTTTTACAAGCTTCTATTCCTAGAATACATGCTGGATTATGTAATGGCGCCAAATCAGAACATTCTTTTATTTTCTCTATTACGTCATCTGTTATGATAATAGAATCACTAAACTTTTCTCCTCCATGTACCACTCTATGTCCTATTCCACCTAGCTCATCTAAGCTTTTTATAACACCATAATGGTCATTGGTCAATCTATTTAAAACGAAACTAATTGCTTGTTCATGATTTTTAGCTGGATGTTCAAATTTATGTTTTTTTCCTTTTACTTTATGAGTTAAAAAAGAATGTGGTTGTCCAATTCTCTCAAAATATCCTTTCACTAGCATTTCTTCTGTTTCCATATCAATCACTTGATATTTTAGAGACGAACTCCCTGAATTCAAAACTAAAATTTTCACAAAATCTCCTCCCAGATGATTTTGGGGATGCCCTTAACTGAGCGAGCACTAAACAAACTTACAAATAAGTAATACCTTTAGATGCGAAGGAAAAACTCATCTTCTCCCTTTTCCACAAAATCATAATTTTAAATTTTTTCATTTTTATTATCTTTTAAGTTTTAATAACATAGTAAGACGAAGCTTTTCATTTGATTTCCTGAGCTTGCACAGCAGTAATCGCAATAACCCCTGCTACATCCTTACTACTGCAGCCACGAGATAAATCATTAACTGGTTTAGCGATACCTTGGCAAAGAGGACCATAAGCTTCAGCCTTTCCCAACCTTTGAACCAACTTATAACCTATATTTCCCGTATCCAAATTAGGAAACACCAAAACATTTGCCTCACCCTTTAGAGGGCTATCAGGAGCCTTCATTTGAGCCACCTCTGGTACAATTGCGGCATCTAGTTGTAATTCACCATCTACCAAAACATTATGATTCTTTTCCCTTACTAATTCGGTTGCCTTTATAACTTTCTCTGTCAATTCAGACTTAGCACTTCCATAAGTTGAATACGAAAGCATAGCAATCTTTGGTTCTTTTTGTACTAACTGTTGAAAGCTCTTGCTAGAGGAAATTGCAATTTCTGATAAACTATCTGAATCTGGATTTTCATTCAAACCACTATCAGCAAAAATAAAAGTTCCCTTGTCTCCATATTCACAATCTGGTACTACCATAACAAAAAAAGCGGAAACCAATTTCGTATCTGGAGCAGTTTTTAATATTTGCAAAGCTGGTCTTAACGTATCTGATGTTGAATGAGCAGCCCCTGAAACCAATCCATCTGCTCCGTGTTTTCTCATCTTTCACCATAAGCATACCATAATAAACTGGGTCTTTTACCAACTCTTTTGCTTTTTCCATCGTCATCCCTTTATGCTTCCTTAACTCATACAACAAATTCGTATACTCGTCATACTTTTCAGAAGTATTTGGGTCAACAATTTCAGCCCCTTTTATATCAATATTATTTTCTCTCGCTTTTTTTTCTATATTTTCTTGTTTTCCTACTAATACAATATTAGCATATTGTTCTTTTAATACTTGTTCTGTAGCCTTTAAAATTCTAATATCTTCCGCTTCTGGAAGAACAATTGTCTTGATTTGCTTTTTCGCTCTTTGTTTTACTTCCTCTATAAATGACATTTTATTTCTCCTTCTTCATTTTTATATTCTAGATTTGTTTTTTAGCAGTTCTATTATATATGGAATTTTAAAAAAGTACAAGCACTTTTTAAGAAATTACTAATCAACATTTTTTATACTGTTACTATTCACAGCTAACTGAAATTAATGGATGAAAAAGCTACTTATAAAAAATGTGAAAATCAAGCGAATGTAGAGTAATGCTTTTGTTATTCAATAATTAAACTGTGAATTGTAACTTTATACTTTCATCTTGTCGCAATCGCCAAGACAAAAAATGATAGGCTTGTTTATCCTGTTTCACAGCAATTTGAGCAATCTCTTTATCATCTCTCAATTGATCACTTGCATATTTAATAATAGATCCCTTATTCTCAACAGCTACTTTTACAATTTCCGCATCATCTCTCAATTCTTCTGATGCATAATACAAAGCCTGCCCATAATTTTTACAACTCTCTAATACCAACTCTTTATCTTTTCTTAACCTTTCAGAAGCATAACAAATTGTCCAAGGGGCACCTTTTACTCCCAGCCTAACAATTTCTTTTTTATCTTTTAGTCTATCACTTACGAACTCCAAAGCTTCGCTATCTTGCTCTAATGCCACTTTTACAACTTCTTCATCATCTTTTAAATTATCTGATGCTAGGTCTAAAAATTTGCCATTTTCTTTCACTGCTTTTAATAGATACTCTTTATCATCTTTATGTTCGATTATCTCTTTTTCTTCCACTTTTCACATTCTTCCTTTCTAATGCTCTGTATAAAATCTAAAAAAATATACCTGTAATTCATTCTGCACTAACAGTTCTAACAAAATGGTACTCACTTTTCTAATTTTGCAATACAGGCTTTAATCTTAATTCCTTGCTCTGAAAACATTTTCTCATGCTCGGTTTCAATATTTTTCTCAAAAATTGGCTCTTGATGTAAATCATATGTTTTTTTCAAAATGGTAAAACCACTTTCCCAAAAATAAGTCAAACTTGACTCAAACAATTCATCATCATCTGTTTTGAAATAAATTTCACCATTCTTCTTCAAAAATTGTTTGTATTTTTCTAATTGAATGGAATGTGTCAATCTCTTTTTTCTGTGTTTTCCTCTTGGCCATGGATTGCAAAAATTAATATAAATTCGCTCAATTTCATCTTGTTTGTCTAATATTAAAAGAATTCTTTCAATGTCAAATCTTGTTATGAAAATGTTTTTTGGTTCAATGTTGGCTTCTTGATATGCTTGTTCTATGTTTCTTTTTGCTAGCCCTAACATAGCATCTACTAAATCGATTGCTAGGTAATTTATATCTTGGTTTTCTACTGCTAATTTTGCCATAAATTGACCTTTTCCACAGCCTAATTCTAAATGTAATGGCTGATTGAATTTTTTAAATTGATTTTTCCATTTTCCTTTGATTTTCTCTGGTTCGTCAATATAAAATTTACTGGCTTCAAGTTCTGGTCTTGCCCATTTTTTGTATCTGATTCTCATTTTTTGCCTCATTTCTTTCTTTTTGTTTTTGATGTATTTTATTATACTGTAATTAGAAATAATTTTCAAGAAAAGTTATAATGATATATTGTAAAAAATGTCGAAATGCCTTCTTCTTATCTAATTTAAAATAATAAATCTATTAGTTGCTATACACTCTAAAACCATGTATAATAGAAAAAAATAGATACAAGGAGTAACTATGAAACTAAAATATAAAATAAAAGAAAATAACAAAGGACAGAGCATCAATCAAATCTTAACCAACAAACTAAACATCTCCACTCGACTTCTAACCAAACTAATCAAAAAGCAGAAAATTTTTGTCAATAAAAATATCTGCGACACTAGAAATCTAGTAAAGCTAGAAGACATCATAGAAATCAACTTTGATTTTCCAGAAGATAATTCTAATATTTCTCCTTCACAAATGAATTTAGACATTATTTATGAAGATGACTGGTTTTTAGTTCTCAACAAACCAGCTGGCATACCAATTCATCCTTCTCGATTGCATTACACAGACTCTCTATCCAATGGTATCAAATTTTATTTTGATTCTATTGGACTAGCAAAAAAAATACGACCTGTCAATCGTTTAGATTTAGATACTTCTGGTCTAGTTATCTTTGCTAAATGTGAATATATACAAGAAAGCTTTGCTAGGCAAATGGATAAAAAAACTTTTCAAAAAGAATACTTATGCTTTGTGAATGGATTTTTGGAACAAAAAATCGGCACAATTAATTTGCCAATTGCTAGGAAAGCTGACAGCATTATTGAGAGATGTATTGATAAAAATAGTGGTCAGCCTTCTGTTACTCATTATGAAGTTATAAAAGAGTTTTCTAATTATAGTCTTGTAAGATGTAAATTGGAAACAGGACGAACTCATCAAATTCGTGTTCACATGTGTGCTATTGGACATCCTCTACTTGGTGATTCTCTATATGGAACCAAATCCAATTTGATGAATCGTCAAGCTCTACATAGTTACAGAATTTCATGTATTCATCCTATTTCTAAGAAAAGTCTAGTTTTTGAGAGTGATTTACCATATGACATGAAATATCAATTAAGAAACATCTGTCATTCTTTTTTAATTTCTTAATTAATTGTATATAAATATTTAATCAGATGATGGATTACAATATAAATACACTATGTATATATTTAAAATTACGATGGATAGGCTTTTGCTTATCCACCGTAATTTATTATAGAACAAAGTTACTATTGCGAACTAACTAAGCAAGGACGGAAGCTGATGTCTATAGAACCTCCTCCGTGTGGCAGTAAATCCAAATATGCCAGCTCTGTAAGTAGTGTTAGGACGCCCTCCACGAATGAACATTGGATAATTCGAACTCACAAAGGTAGCAAAATCTGAATTCCAACATAATCTTCCACTTGAAATAAGTGATGTTTCATATATGGCATCTCCATATTTGGTATCATTATAGCTATCATAACTGTCATAATACTTCGTATTTATACTTGAAAAATCATAATTAGGACCATTTGATATTTTACTACTTAGTATTCCTGCTACACAATCCCATGCTCCTCCTGCCATATCATATATTCCATATACATTTCCTGTTGTACTTGCATTTCCTCCATTTGTTTCATTATATCTGTATGTGTTCGTAAGATTCGTTTGACTTACTTTTTCTGAATTTCCACATAGTCCTGTAATTGGAGAATAATTTGTTTCATCACTATAATATGGATTATTCCATACCTCACTATTTTTTCCATATTTACTTCTACTTAAATATGCTACTGCTCCCCATTCTGTATTTTTCATCATATGAGAATCTATTTTACTTGTTCCTTCCAAGGAATTACCACTTGTTATTATATTTTGGCATACTATAAACATATTACCTAGCATAATCCCTCTCCAACTTGTTACGTTTGGTTTTACTCTCACTTGTAAATCAGATGTATCTCCTCCTCCTGTTGTCATTAAATCTGTTGTTACTGTTG
>CASDJM010000008.1 GCA_949280815.1 uncultured Clostridia bacterium
TACTTCAAACAGTATAAATATCAATTTAGTGTGACATATGTTTGACAAACCTACACTTGAAAATTGTAACATATAAAAAACTTATTGACAAATTTTCTTTTTTTCATTACAATGATTTTCAGAATAAATTTAAGGAGGAACCATTATGTCTGATATCATGTCATACCTATTTGAAACAAAAGCAGTAAAATTCTGCGAAGAAAATAAACCATTTTTTCTAACATCTGGAACCATATCACCATACTTTGTAAACACACATTTTCTTTATGGAAATGAAAAAGAAGCAACTGAATTCTTATCTTATATCGATACTTTATTAGTGGATCGAATCAATTTACCAAAAAAGGTATTTGATAAAGTATTAGCACAATACGAAAATAATGATATTTTTAAATATACCATTGACACCATGATAAAAGCCATTTCTGACAATGTTAATATGGAAGAAATTGATTACATTTCTGGTGGAGAAAGAAGAGATTGGTATTTCTCTAATATGATTGCTTATCTATTAAAAAAACCACATCTTACCCTATTTAAAGATATGGAAGCTTTCGTTAGTCCTTATGACTTTTCTTCTACTGAAAAAATAACAAATCTTGAAGGAAAAACCGTATTAAATGCCTCTGACTTAGTAACTGCTGCTTCTAATTATGTTCGTTCTTGGATTCCAGCAGTTAAAAATTTAAATGGTAAATTATTATGGACTTGTTATGTTGTAGATCGTAAACAAGGTGGAACAGAAGTACTTGAAAAAGAAGGAATTAAAACCATTCCGCTAGCTTTAGTGGATAACACTCTTTTCGAAAAAGCATTTGAACTAGGAATTATTAATCAAGGACAATTAGAAATGTTAAAAGGATTTTATCATGACCCATATGAAACTATGAGGAATTTTTTAATTGCTCATCCTGAATTTATACAAAATGCTTTAAACTCTTCTGATGAAAGAACACAAAAAAGAGTCAAAATTTTAACAGAAGGTAATTTATATAATTTATAATGTGCATTGGGAACGTTTCCCTTTGCACATTTTTGCCAAGAAGAACGAATTTTTTTGGCAATTTAATGTCCCCACTGGTTCCGGGATTAAGTGGAGAACTAGGGAACGTTATTTATCAATTATTTCATTGTATTTAACTACTGTAACATGGTCTGGTATGTCTTTTAATACCGTGCTATTGGCACCTATTTTTACATAGTTTCCGACTTTTATCGGACCTAATATTTTGCTACCTGCTCCTACCATGACATGGTTCCCAATGTCTGGGTGTCGTTTGTTTTTATCTTTTCCTGTTCCTCCTAATGTTGAATTATGATAAATGGTACAGTCATTTCCTATGGTTGTTGTCTCTCCTATCACAATTCCCATTCCATGGTCAATAAATAATCTTCTTCCTATTTGGGCTCCTGGGTGAATTTCAATTCCTGTAAAAAATCTTCCTATTTGTGAAATAAGTCTAGCTAAAAATAATAATTTGTGTCGATATAAGAAGTGTGCTAATCGATGAAATACAAGGATGTGAAATCCTGGATATAGAATAATTACTTCTAGTAGATTTCTACAGGCTGGGTCTTTTTCTTTTATATTTTTTGCGTCTTCATAAAATTTTTTCATAAATAACATACTTATCACCTTATTATAGGATATGTATGTTATTTGATTTGCGTTATTAGCTTTCTTCCTTTAGCTAAATTTACAATTTTAAATTTTTTTATTTGGTTACTTGCAAAAGTAAATTCTAGTTTAAAATGCAAGACTAAATTCCAGTTTTATAACAAATCTGGAATTTACTTTTGCAATTAAATATTTTTTTATTTTTTCCTTTTTCGACATGATTTCTATGTAGCATTGTGTTATACTGTCAATTAGCTTTGTTGTAAAGCTTTCATTTACTGTGTGGGGTTTTATACAAGGAGGTATATAATGAAGTATCTTTATAGCTTAATAATGGGAGAAAAAACTCCATATGTATATGGAGTTTTTTCTTCTGAAGATATTATTTTTTTTAAGAGTAACCATATTTTTTATCTGAAGTTTGGAGAGATGTACATGGTTAATGCTCTCCAAGCAAAAAACATTTTTAGGCACTGTTAACTAACACCCCCTAGATACAGTAAGTGATTAACAAAGTTCCTGTTCTAGGAACCAGTTAGCCAAACATTCAGTTCGACAAGAGCTGGATGTTTGGGTTTTTTGATTTTTATCACACTCTGTTTCACAGATGGCGAGTTTGTGCCTGTCCCAAACTCGCCATTACAATAACTTTTCTAGTTCCTTAATTTTATCACGCAACTCTGCTGCTTTCTCAAACTCCATGCTAGTAGCAAATTGCAACATTTGGTCTGTCAATTGTGCAATCACATCTTGAATATTTTCATTTTTCTCTAATTTATATTCTACACTAATATCTTCTACTGTTGTTATTGCTATATTATCACGTACTGATTTTTGAATGGTTTTTGGGGTAATACCATGTTCTTTATTATATTGTTCTTGTATACCTCTTCTTCTATTGGTTTCTGAAATTGCTTTTTCCATGCTTTCTGTTAATTCATCTGCATACATGATAACGGTTCCATCTGTATTTCTTGCAGCACGACCGATGGTTTGGATTAAGGATCTTTCGGAGCGTAAAAATCCTTCTTTGTCAGCATCTAATATAGCTACCAAAGAGACTTCTGGTATGTCTAGTCCTTCTCTTAATAGATTAATTCCTACCAGCACATCAAATTCACCTAGACGAAGATTACGAATGATTTCCATTCTTTCTAAGGCTTTGGTTTCTGAATGCATATAGGTTACTTTTACTTCTAAGCTTTTTAAGTATTCGGTTAAATCTTCTGCCATTTTTTTCGTCAAAGTGGTAACTAGCACTCTTTCTTTTCTTTCCACTCGAATTCTTATCTGCTCTAATAAATCATCAATTTGATTGGTAACTGGTTTTACTTCTATTTTAGGGTCTAACAATCCAGTTGGTCTGATGATTTGTTCTACTACATTTTCTTTACTATTCTCTTTTTCATAGTCAGCTGGAGTGGCACTAACAAATATAACTTGGTTTAATCTCTGCTCAAATTCATCAAATTTTAATGGTCTATTGTCAAAGGCAGATGGTAGTCGGAATCCATAATTCACAAGTGCATCCTTTCTTGATCGATCCCCATTATACATGGCTTTAACTTGAGGAATGGTTGCATGTGATTCGTCTACTAATAATAAAAAGTCATTTGGAAAATAGTCAAATAAAGTATAGGGAGGACTTCCCTCTTCTCTTCCACTAATATGTCTTGAATAATTCTCAATACCAGAACAAAAGCCAGTTTCTTTCATCATTTCTATATCAAAATTGGTTCTCTCTTCTATTCTTTGGGCTTCAATTAATTTATTTTGTGCTTTGAAGTATTTTACTCTATCTTCCATCTCCTGTTCAATGGTTGTAATGGCTCTTTCCATTTTGTCCTTTGTTGTAACATAGTGAGAAGCGGGCGAAATTAAAATGTGTTTTCTTGTTCCAATTGGTTTTCCTGTTAGTGGATTGATTTCTGTGATTCTTTCGATTTCATCTCCCCAAAATTCTACTCGAACTGCTGACTCAGATTGGTCTGAAGGATAAATTTCTACAATGTCTCCTTTGGCTCGGAAGGTTCCTCTTTTAAAATCAATTTCATTTCTTGTGTATTGCATGGTTATTAATTTTTTTAGTACTTGATCACGCGACTTATTCATTCCTGCTCTTAAAGATAACATCATTTCTTGGTAATCCACTGGGTCTCCTAATCCGTAGATACAAGAAACAGAAGCTACAATAATGACGTCTTTTGTTTCAAACAAAGATAGTGTAGCTGAATGACGCAATTTGTCAATTTCATCATTGATGGATGAGTCCTTTTCAATATAAGTGTCTGATGATGGTATGTAGCTTTCTGGTTGATAATAATCATAATAAGATACAAAATACTCGACATTGTTTTCTGGAAAAAACTCTTTGAATTCGGAATATAATTGTCCTGCTAATGTCTTATTGTGTGCTAATACCAATGTTGGCTTTTGGACTTTTTGTATGATATTTGCCATTGTGAAGGTTTTACCGAGAGCCTGTAACCCCTAGAAGTGTCTGGAATTTCTTACCTTCCATTATTCCTTTGCTTAAATATTCGATTGCTTGTGGCTGGTCGCCTGTTGGAGTATAGTCGGAATGTAGCTTAAACATATATAAAAACCCCTTTCTATTAATACAAAATGTTTTGCATTTTCATACTGACGTTGTAATCGGCAAAGCCTTAACAATCTCAGCAATTTAAACATATTTCTTCCTTTTTGCTGAAACTGTTCGAAGCTTTAGCTGAGTTACAGTGTCAGTATGCGTGGCTTTTAGTTACTGTTCAATCTTTGATTGTTGCAGTAACTTAATGGTGTTAGCTGTGACCTAAATTATGACCAATATCAACCAAAATTTTTGTGTAATTTACATTTTTTCAATTCAAAATTATCTACATAAAATGGATTTACACGAATTCGGTCACAAACTTTATATTTTTACATATTATCTTTTTACTATTATGATAATTTTTCATTATCTTAGTACCTATAGCAACTTTTCTTATAATCTTAATCAGTTCTTGTTTTATCGGCAAGTAAGTTAAATATTTCGAAGCATAAACATTTATTTCATAAAATTTTCTAATCAATATTAATTTCTAATCCAACACCTACTTCGTTTATTTTTAATTCTTTTCCCATTTCTATTTTTGCTTCTAGTGAAATACAATGACAGGGATATAATAATTTTGGCTTTATTTCTTTAAAATACTGTATTGTTTCATTTAATTTTTCGTTTACCTCAAATAAATGAAATCCTCCGATAACACCATACACCCTATTTTCATTGCATATTTTTTTAGCATATTCTATTATATTACATATTCCACTATGAGAGCATCCTGTTATGATAAATAATCCCTTTTTACTTTTATATACTATAGCTGTATCATCTCTAACTATATCATCTATCTTTTCGCGTGACATATTACACTTACCTATAATTTCTCTTTTTTCAAAATTATTAATTTCTGGTATTTCTCCTAAAAATGTAATATTCTTACTTACTTTCAAAGGATTATTTGTAAGTTTCAAATTGCAAACTTGTTCTAATTCTTCTTTTGTCATAGATGTTCCAATATACTCGTTATCGCATACTTTTTCGTTGAAGCATTCTGTATGTGCAATTAGTTCAATATTTTTATTATCAATATTTTTAAATAGATATTTTAGTCCTCCAGTATGATCATTATGCCCATGTGATGTAACTATCTTGTTTATTTCTTTCAAGTTAATCTCCATACTTTTTGCATTTTTTATAAATGCATCAGAATACCCCGTATCAAATAATATTTTAGTATCTTTATCTTCTATATAATAACTTACAGCTGGTTCTCCTAAATAATACTTGTCAATAAATGTATTATTATCCTCTAAAACTTTTAATTTCATTTTTATATTCGTCTCTTTTAGATGCTATAGAATGTTTATATTTTTAAAATACTGCTTAAGTTCTCTTTAATTTCTTCTTTATCGTCATAAAAAAATGTTGCTTTTATCTTTCCTGAGCCTAAAACTGTACTAGATATTTTACTTCCCCTTTTAGCAACTATAATGATAGGAATATTTAGTCTTACCGCTTCTTGTAATTCCATCCCTTGTCCCGTTGATGGATTACTCATTTCTGCAATAACTAAATCTGTTTTTTGTAATAGTTTCATCACTCTTTCATACATTTCTTCATTTGTTCCTTTAAATTTAATAGTATCAATAGGGGAATATATATGGTTAGTATATGGTGTTAATTCCTCTACTAAAATTTCATATATTTTTATGCTATCCTCTTTAGCTGATGTAATTGTTCCTGTTATCATAATATTTTTTAAATTATTCATATTAAAATCTACTCCTTTTCTGTTTCATTCATTTGTTATCCAATCGAAATAAGCTCTTTTCTTTTAATAAAACAAATTATCTTTTATCTCTATTTTAATTTTTTCAATTCCTTTTCTAACCATTTATAGATTTTAGGGATTCCATTATATCCATGAATTAAATGACGTTTTTCATATCGTTTTTCTCCTACCATAAAATCTATTTTTGAGCAATCATCAATATAACCAATCCAACGACAGCTAAAATCACTCCGAGTGAAATCCTCAACCAATTCTTCTTAAACTCCAATTCCTTAAACACACAGATTCCAAAAAATATCGTAAAAATGGTATTCAACTGTACAATTGTATAAGCAATCGAACCTTGAATATACTTAATTTTTTCATACCTTTATCCTTGATTGCAATATAAATCAGACAAGTTAATAGCATAAAAACAGCAGAATACAACTGTTGCTCATAAATCAAATTAGCATCTGAAGTATATTTCCTCATTAGTGCATTCACACCATAGAATAACGCAGAAATGAGAGCATAGAAAATTCCTTTTTTATCAAACGCTTCTCCTTCTGTTTCATTCTTGATGGTAAGCAACATAGCTGATAAAAAGATAGCTATGATTGCAAAAAATAGAAAATATATTTTTGTAGTCGATGCTTCCCCAAAAATAAAAAAGATTAATAAAGCTCCAATCGGTCCCTGAAAATTCTTCCATTGATTTGACCTCGACATACCAATTTTATCAATTGCAATTACTAATGAAATGGATGCCACCATAGAAAGCACACCAGCTATTGCTGCATATATTAGTAATGGATTGGTTAAGTCGAGTTCATAACCTTTTATCTCATAAATGCAACAAATTAAAATCGAAGATAAGACAAAACCAATTGACATATATAATGTATAATATTTTGGTTTTTGACTCGATAATTTTCTTGGAATGATATACAAAGTATGGAAAATGGAAGACACGATTGCAAGTGTATATCCTAATATTAAATTTTGCATAACCTTCTCCTTTCTTAATTCGTATAACATTACTAACTTTAGTTGATAACTTGGCTAATTCGCATACCTCTGATTACACTCATTTAGCTTATCTTTTAGCAATGCACTCTGTGTCTCATAAATCTTCTTAAAAAACTCTTGTTTTGTAACAAAATTTTCATTTGTTATGTAATTCATCGTAGCAATTGAAACGTTCAAACAATGATCTATCATCTTTTCGCAAATTGTCAAAAGCTCGATAAAAGCAATACCACTTTCCACATTACACGTTTTTTCTTTTAATCTTTGAATATGTGCATTTTTATAATTTTCCTTTTGAATCTCAGCAAACTCTTTAATTGCTTCAATTTCTACAATAAGTTTGAAATCCCTTTCCTTAAAAGCCTGTATCGCAGTCAAAATACTATCTTCTGTCATGGTGCATATTTTTTCAAAATTTTCCTGTGCTTGTGCTGATAGCTTAATATTTTTTTCATGCATATCTTCTACTGTTTCCGAAAATCGATAAGCATAATCTCCTATTTTTTCAAATTCGGATTGTATTTTAAGTAACGCATTAACTGTTATATTGTCTTGTTCTGACAAATCCAAACTGCCCATCCCAACTAAAAAGCCTGTGACAACCTGTTCCATTCGATTAATTGCTTTTTCTCTTTCTTCAATCTTATCTAATTTTTTCACCTGAAAATCTTCTAATAACTGTATCGATCTTCTAAAATTCTTTTCTGCGATTTCTCCCATTTTTTCTATCACAGCTGTGCTATTCATAATCGCTATATTAGGTATGTTTGCCACTCTTTCGTCTAACATGTTTAATACTGATAAATAATCACTTTCGTCGTCATCATCGTCGTCTGTTCCCTTTTTATCGCGAATGGTAATCATTGTTAACTTCTCAATTACATTAATAAATGGGAATAATAATATGGTTGATACCACATTAAAAATCGTATGGAAATTAGCGATTTGCCCCATATCTATCGTATCTTGCCAAAATGAAAATCCAATCAAATATTGATAAGCATAGATAAATATCAAAAACAGAATCGTTCCTATTAAGTTAAAATATAAATGAACCGCTGCTGTTCTCTTAGCATTTTTAGAACCACCCATACTAGCCAATATAGAGGTAACACAAGTTCCAATATTTTGTCCTAATATGATAGGAATCGTAGTAGCATAGGTTACAATTCCAGTTGTTGATAAAGCTTGCAAAATTCCTACTGTCGCTGATGAACTTTGCACAATCATAGTGATAAAAGCTCCTGCTAATACGCCTAAGACAGGATTTGATAATTTTGATAGCATTTCTGACAAGATAGGTAAATCACTAAATCCACTTGCTATATCTATCATGCTAATCATTCCCGTGAATAACAAACCAATTCCTATCATCATTTCTCCCACGTTGTTTTTCTTTTTGTCTTTGGCGGTTTCCAACATAAAAATTCCTATCAAAAGAAATATTGGTGCTATTACGGCTGGCGTAAGTAAAGATAACCAACTACTACTATCTATGTTTGCTAATCTTAAAATCTGTGAAGTAATTGTGGTTCCTATGTTAGCTCCCATTATGATAGGAATAGCGTTTTTTAATTTTAAAATCTCAGAATTAACAAGCCCAACTACGATAATCGTTGTGGCTGATGAGCTTTGTGTTGCTACGGTGATTACAATTCCTGTTAATAATCCTTTAAACATGTTGTCAGTAGCAGAAGTTAAGACTTTTTCTAATTTTCCTCCTGATAGCTTTTTCAAATTGGTACTTAGTATTTTCATCCCATAAATTAATAGTGCCAATCCACCTAGTAATTTTATAATCGATATTAATATGTTCAATGGTTCCACCTCAAATTAAAATATTTTGTTACTACCTGACTTGTTAATTTTTCTTAAACTAATTTTATCTTCTGCATAAGGTTTTACCTTTCTTCTATTATTTCTTTTGTTTCCTCTTCCTTATTTCTTACTAATCAAATATCATACACATAACAATTTTTTCTTTGGTTTTAAATTGAACTGATATTACTGTAAGTACTAATACGATAACACCACAGATTTGTGCTAAGATAAATAACATTCAAATTTCTCCCTTTTAATTTTATAGTATTGATTATTCTATCATCTTATATTTATATTTTGATATATATTTTTGTACGAAAGAATAAACAGCATAAGCTATCCATACGCCTATAATGCCTAACATAGTATAGGACAAAACAGTAGCTACCATTATTTTTATAATCGATGTCATAAAATTTCGTTGTGCCAAAAATTTAAATTCTCTCATTCCACGAAGTATTCCGTAATAATAGGTTCCACTAATTTCTGCATATTGTCCCATTACCAATAACGGTAATACTGAATAAAAAATAACTATCAATTCGTTCTCTTTTAGAAATATATGTGCAATTACAATCGCAATGATAGTTACAGCAACTGGAACAATAACAGAAAAAATATTGATAATTTTTCTGACTACTTTTTTAGCAATTTCCATTCTTTCTTTATTTTGATTTCCTGTTTCTATTCCAATACTGATTGATATCCCATTACTAAATCCTTGTACAAATGCTTGTGATACATCTGCTATTTGTATCAAAATAACATGTACCGCGTACTCTAAAGATCCTATCCTAGAAACTAAAATATTAAATACAAATTCATCTATTTTCGAAACAATTCTTTCTATACAATTCCATTTAAAGAGATTGAAGATTTCTTTTGTCATATTTTTCTGAAATTGATAAATTACTGTGCTTTTCGATTTCAATATTAAATAAATACTTAATACTGTTTCAATACCAACTGTTACCCAAGCAACTCCCGTAACTCCATAATCTAATTTGACAACTAGCAAATCTAATAATAAATTGCATACAATCGCTATCATCCTGAGTATCATGATATTTCCCTGTTTCCCAATTGTTCTTTGATGCCCTGTTAATATAATTACAATAGAACTTTGGATAAAGCCTATTAATCTTATTGTCATATAAGTAATACATATCTCGTCTACATTAAATAGTTTTGGAAAAATGGGTCGAATGATATAGATGACTAAAATCGTTATAATCGCTATTAATACTGTAATTATAACAGCATTTCCTGTTAGTAATTTCATTTGTTTTTGATTCTTTTCACCTTGTGCTTTTGCTAGTAATGCCATATTCGATACATTGATGGATTGAATACTCACTTGCATGATGTTTAATATCACAGCCATTGCTCCTATTGCTCCTAATTCATTAGTTCCTAAGGTTGCAATGACAAGTGTATCAACTAAGGTCATTAAAATATTGATAAAGTTTTCCGTGGCAATGGGGATAGATATTTTTAATTGTTTTTTTACACTTAATGCGTCTTCCATTTCTTCTATTTATACTCCAAATTGTTTTAACTTTGTACATTATAACATCTAAAATAAAAAATTTCATTACTTTTTATATTTTTTCTAGTCTTTTCTTAATTGCAAAAGTAAATTTTAGATTGAATTAAAAACTGAATTTATTTTTTTTACTTAACCACTTCTAGCCTTTTATATTGGTTACAATTTAACTTTTATTATACAGCATCATCTCATCCAATTTCACATATTGACTAACATCTATTCGATCTAAAAACAATTCCTCCAAATTATTTTTAGCAATAAGTTGTTCTTTTTGATATTTTGTTAGCTTTTTAATTCGATACTCCAACTTAGAAGCCAACACTCTATTCTCTGTTTGCCACACACTTTCTAGTTTTTTAGCCGTATGACTATATGTATATTTTGCACAGTTAACTTTACTAAAATGTTCTTCCATCCTATGTTCTACATTTGTAGTAATCCCTGTGTATATCGAATTATCTTCACATCTAAGCATATAAACATAATACATAAAACTCTCCTTCTCTTTCTTTTTTTAGTGGCGAGTTTGGGACAGGCACAAACTCGCCATCATAATCATAGTTTTCTGATTTTGGCAATGAAGAATCCTTCGTAAAGTTCGTTGGGACATACGCATAGTGTACCTTCTATTTTTGTTGGAAGAAGCGGAAGCTGATTCATTCCTTTGAATTTAATTGGTACAATTTCTATGTTTCCTTGTTTTAATATGTTTTGAATGATATCTTCATTCTCATTTGCTAAAATAGAGCAAGTGGAGTATACCATTTCTTTTCCTTGTTTTAATAAGGTAATTGCTTTTTTTAATAGTTCTATTTGTGATTTTACTGACTTTTGAATTAGCTTAGCAGTGAAGATTTCTTCTAATTTATAATCTTGCTTTTCACTTTGTGGATGTAATTGAATGGTTCCACTTCCACTACATGGTGCATCTAATAAAATTTGGTCAAATGAGAAAAAGTCATCTATCTTTCTAGCATCTTGTGTCATAACATAGGCATTAGCACCTTGTTTTTCTAAATTATACTTCAATCGCTCCGCTCGAATTTTGTTCATTTCACATGCCGTGATATTTGCTTTATTGTTGGTTATCGATGCTATTTGTGTTGTTTTTCCTCCTGGTGCAGCTGTCATATCTAATAAATCTGCACCTTCTTTTGGTTGTAAAATAATAGGTGGTAACATAGAAGATAAACTTTGTAGATAAATTTTCCCCTCTTGATAGATTTCTAAATCTCTAATCTTTTTTTCAGAGATATTTTTTAAGATAAATGCAATATTACTCCATTCTACTTTCTCATACTTTATTTTTTTTTCTTTCAAAGTATTTTCAATTTCAGTTATTTCACCTTTTAATGTATTAGCACGAAGAGTCGTATATCTTTTAACTTGATATCCTTGGAAAATCTTTTCTGCAATTTCTTTTTTATACTGTTCTTCTATCATTTCTTTTAAAAATTTTGGTATTTCAACTGTAGCCGAACTAATACTCATTCCCTTTCTCCTTTTCAACTTCTTTTATCAATTTAAATGGCGAGTTTGTGCCTGTCCCAAAGTCGCCAAAGTCGCCACAAAGCATTTTATATAGTTTGCTGTTTATTCCAAAACTTACTATGGTAAAGACAAATAAACAAATAATCACATAGATTAATTCTAATTTAATTAATAAAAGTGAAAATAATAGACTTATAGCAGTTTCTACTATCCTTTTTGATAATTGCAAATATGATACTGCTTTTTGCTGTTCGTGTGCTTTTGTATTTTTTAATAATAAGTCTGTTGCATATACTTCGATTGAATCTCTTATTAATAAGATTAAATCAAATCCTATTGTCATTATTACAAATTTAATTAATATAGCAGAATCAATATAATTTCCTATTATAATACAAGCAAATGCTATCATTCCTATGATTGGTAATACTATGTTTATTTTATCTTTTAGTTTTCCATATATTTTTCGAAATATTAGATTCCCTAATATTCTACTAATACGTGATGTTACAATAATTAATCCTAAATATGTGGCTGTTAATTCTACATTAAAATGCTCTTGCAGATTGTATTGTATGAATAATTTACTGTTAGTCTGTCCAATGCTTATAGTTGCATAGCATATTCCAAAGGAAATAATAATGATTTGTATTAGTTTAGAAAATCTGGTTTTTTCTAGTTTCTTATTTTGACACGTTGTTTGTTTATTTTCATTTACATCATAAATACAAAATGATAAGAATATATTTATTACACAAACTCCTATGCATAAATACATTGGTAAGTGGTGGTTAATGGCAAATATTCCTCCAACTATTAGTGCTATGATAGTTGTTATAATGGAATAGATAAGTTTTGATTTGCTTAATACTTTTGCATAGTTTTCTTGTTTATTAAGATATCGTAAATTATTTTCTAATACAACATTATCCATTTTCTTGAATAGAAAAGAAGTTCTGTAGATAATGTTTCCTATCATGATAATTGCATAATTATTTCCAAAAGTCATTAATATACTACTTATTAGCAACATTATTGTACCAAGTCGAATGGCTTTTATATTTCCAATTTTTTGTATAATATTTAAAAATGGTATTTGTAATAGGATATAGGATAAACTTGAAATAGTGGTTAAAAATGATAGTTCAGTTGTTGATAATCCTTTTTCTACTGTAAAAAATAAGGAATCAATTGCTATAAAAAACATTAAGTCATCTGATATCCCTATAAAATATGGTATAATGCTATTACTTAGCATTATTTTTCTTCTCTTTAGTTTTTCATTTTCCATTTTTCCTCCTATATGATGTATATATTATTTCATTTTAGCTTATGTTACTGTCACAGTTGTTAATTATATATAATTTTTTATATTTTGTTAGTAATTATTTTAGCTGTGAATGATAACATATTATCATACTTTTGAAAAAAAGCCCAGCTTTTTATTGCACTTTTCTTCTTTTTTCTATATAATATTACAAAATAATACAAGGGGTGTCTTGAAATGGAACATTGGACAGTTGATGATTATAAGAATTTCACGAATGGAAATACTAGAAAGAGTAAATATAGAGCTAATAAAGTTTCGATTGATGGTCATACTTTTGATAGCCAAAAAGAAGCAGATTATTATTGCGAATTAAAGTTGAGATTACAAGGAAATGAAATTAATGGTTTTTGCCTACAACCTACTTTTATTTTGGCTCCTAAATTAAAATATAAGGCCGATTTTATTATTTTTCACAAGGATAATTCAACTGAAATTATTGATGTGAAAGGTGTTAAAACAAAAGAGTATATTGCTAAGAAAAAAGTTTTTGAAGATAAATTTAATTTGAAAATAACAGAAATCTAAAAACCATAAAAACGATTCATCTTTTCTTATAGAATAGATGAACTATAATAAATAAATTGATAGAAGAAATGGAGAATTTAAAGATGCAAAAATCAAAACATTTAATCATTGCTGGTACATCAAGAAGTCGGAAAAACAACCATTTGTAATGGTATTTGTGAAAAAATTCATTACAAGCATATTCCTTTTGATGCTATTATAAGAGGATTTCAAAATAATTTCCCTGAAACTGGTATCACTCATAGTGACATCCCTATAAATGTCAGCAAAAAATTAGCTCCTTTTATTAATACCATGATAGAGGATTATGAACAGCCATTATTATTGGATCTTTATCATCTTGTCCCAGAAGATTATATGAAATTTATTAATATTGATTTATGTAACATTTTCTTTGTTGGTTATCCTAATATATCTTCTCAAGAAAAATTGAAGGAAATGAGAACCTATGATAAAAGACAAGAAAATAGAATTTTAACAGATACTGAATTGTTAGAAAAATTAAAAAGACACATTGATGAAAGTATTTATTTAGAAAAAGAATGCAAAAAATATGATTTACCTTTTATTAATACTAGTTATGAAAGGATGTCAGTAATCAATAATGCGATTAATGAAATAGGTAAGTTATATTCTTAGATAAAACATGCTTAATAAAAAGCAATCACAAAAATAATTGGGAATAGTTTGAATTGACATTCATTGCGTTAGAAATTCTTAATTGATTTTAGGGAAATAGTTCACGCTTGACGTGAAAGGGTGCCCTAAAATCAATTTAGAATTTGTGCAAAAATGAATGGAACGAAAACCATTCTAAATTATTTTTTATGATTGCTTTTATTATTATTTATGATTCAAAAGATTTTTAATCTCTTCATTTCTCTTTACCTTTTTAGTTGTCGTTTTAATCAATTCTTGATTCGTCAAAATCATATTCTTAATATACTTATAAGGTGGAAATGTCTTATTTATCTCCTTAATCTTTTGCCAAATCACCTCTTCTAATTCCTCTTTTGGCAAATCAGGATACTTCTCTTTTACAACTTCTGCATCATAAACCACTTTGACAGAAAGTTTAATATCATTCTTATCTTTATTATCTGGCATACCATAAACAATACATTCGCTCACTTCGTCTAAACGATTAATTACGGTCTCTAATTCATCTGGAAATACCTTTTTACCATTTTTTAGAACAATCATATCCTTCTTTCTTCCTGTTAAAAATAGATAACCTTCTTTATCAAAATACGCTAAATCTCCTGTATAGAACCAACCATCTTTTAGCACTTCATTAGTTGCCTCTTCATTTTCATAATAACCAAGCATGACATTTGGTCCTTTGACTCTAATTTCTCCAATCTCTTGCTCATCTTGATTGTATAATTCTAATTGTACATTCTCCATTGGAAAACCAATTGAACCATATTTCATTTTTTTACAATTTTCGGCAGCAATAACTGGTGATGTTTCAGTTAGTCCATATCCTTGTACAACATTAATTCCTAATTCATTGAAACCTTGTGCTACTTTTCTGTCTAGTGGAGCTCCTCCAGAGATGACAAATCTTAAACTTCCACCTAATTCATTTAATATTTCTTTAAACAATTTTTTTCTAACATCAATATGCAATTTCAACAATAGATTACTGATTTTCTTTGCCAATTCGACAATTTTGGTTTTCCCTTTTTTCGCAACGCCTTGTTCGATTCTTTTATAAATGGCTTCTACCAATAAAGGAACACCTACAAAGACAGATACTTTATATTCTTTTAAATTTTGTGCAATATAGCGAAGCCCATCTGGAAATACTGTTGTTACACCAAAGGCAAGCATAACAATCATACAAGTTGAGCCGAAAATATGGTGGAATGGTAAAAATGCTATGTTTACATCTCCTTCTCTAATATCTTCTACTAATTGCATACTGTATACATTGGAAGAAATATTGTTTTGGGAAAGCATTACAGCTTTTGATTTTGAAGTAGTACCAGAGGTAAATAATAAGATATTCATTTTGTAACTGTCTATTTTAGCTTCTATATACTCTTTATTTCCAGCTTCTAAAATTTCTTTTCCCTCTTGTTTTAATTGTGGGATAGAAACATATCCTTCTTGCTCTGACATACAAATATAATTTTCTATCTTAGCATTCCCTCTTTTTTTAATTTCTTCTATATTTTCTAGGTATTTTTCATCAAATACTAATACATCTGCTTTACTTCTCACTAAGCAACTTTCTAATTCATCTACTTGTAATTCTTTGTCCAATGGAATACTCACAATTCCACCTAACAAATTTACTAAATGTGTAATCACCCATTCATAACGGTTTCTTCCCACAATAGCAACTCTTTTATTTTGATATCCTAAGTTGTAAAATTTCGTTCCTAACTGATTGATTTCTTCTAATAATCGTGTGTAGCTTACATTCTCATAAGATACTTCTTTTTCTTTTTTGTGCTTGATGGTAAAAGCTGTTTTCTCACTATATTTTTTTACTGCATCATAGATAAGATTCTTAATGTTTTCGAATTCTGTGGCTTCAAAATATTTCTCTCTTCCCATAATTAATCTCATTCCCTTCTAAGGTTCAAATCTGGTTGAAAAAAATTTAATTATGCTTCAACCTTTTTCTTCCCTATCTAGTATCGATTACTAGATTATCACATACCTATTATAATGTCAAGCATTGACTAAGCATTCAAAACATGATATTATGTTATAAAATTACTCTTTTTGTTACTTCATAAAAAATATATTAAATTTAAAATAATTATAAGGTGATTTATAATGAATAATGAAATAAAAGATTTTCATTTACCTAGATGGAATGAACTTCCTACTATTGATTTATATATAGACCAGTTAGTTTCTTTATTAGAACAATATTTAGCTGGTTATATTAAAAATGATAATGAGAAAGAAGATAAAATTATAACAAAAACCATGATTAATAACTATGTGAAACATAGTGTAATCAAACCTCCTATTAACAAAAAATATAATAAAGAACATATTGCTTCTTTGTTTGTTATTTTTGTTTTGAAACAGGTTTACAGTATGAATGATATTAAAAAATTAATTAGCTTAGCAATCGAAACTTCACCAATTGAATTGGCTTATAACCGCTTTTGTTCCGAACTTGAAAAAGCCATTCGTATTGTTTTTGCTGAGAAAAATTATGTGAAAAATAGTAAACTTTCAGGAGAACAGTATATTCTTAGAAATGTCGTTCAGTCTTTTGCTAATAAGTTGTATGTTCAAAAAGTTTATTTAAAAAAATATTAGCTTTTTCTAAATTATTGATACTTAGTACAACTTCATAGTTTTTATGAAATAAATCTACTAAATAAGCTTATACTTCTCCATATCCCTTCTCAATGATAGACTCCTCTATTTCATTCACTCTCTTCATAACAGAAATCATCAACTTAGTCAAGACAACTTTCATATTTTTAACATTCATATCGATTCCCTTAGCAGAGCATGCATCTCTTAATTGTGAATACTCTCTTTTTAAAATTGGTATCATAGACAAAGAAATACAAACTAGTAATTCAATATCATCTAGGTTTACTTTTAGTAATTTCAAAGGCATGCAAAGATTTTTTATGGTTCTTGCGATTCCTCTGACTGTTGTAGTTTTTGAATAAATATAAGTTACATTGCAGACTAAAATCAATTTAATAGCTACTAAAATCGCATACTCATAATTAGATAACAGACAATTTACAATAACTGTTAATAAAATAAATGGTAATAATTTTACGATATTTTGGATAGCATCTACCACTTTTATTTTTAAACATAGCATGGCTAAAATGTTTAACAAAAAAACAACCAATAACAAAATATTAGTATGAATAAAAAATATAAAACTAGTATATAAAATAAAAATGATAAATAGCATAATACTCTTCCTAACCCAACTTTTTCTTTAACTTCTCTACTAGCACATCTAGCGAATAATCTTTCAAATCAATTTCAATTCCTTGTTCTCTTAATTTTTGTACCAATTCCAATACTATTGGCATTTTAATATCATATTGTTCAAACACATCCAATCGATTCAACAAATCTTCTTTTTTAATTTCCTCTACAATTTGCCCTTCATTTAATATAACAATTCTGTCTGCTAACAGCATCTCTTCTGCAACATTGGTAATATATACAATGGTATATCCTTCTTTTTTTAAATTTTCTACAATATGATAAATCTCCTCTTTCCCTTTGCTGTCAATCATCGTAGTAGGTTCATCAAACACAATATATTTAGGTTGTTTCGCAAGCACTTCGCTAATCACTATTCTTTGCTTTTGACCTAAAGATAATTCATATAAATCCTCATTTAATTTGTCTTTCATATGCACTTTGTCAAGTGATTCCTCAATGCGTTTTTTTACTTTTTCTTTTTCTAGGTCTTTCAATGCAAAAGATACTTCATCTTCTACATTATTAAATATAATCTGATTTTCTGGATTTTGAAATACAATACCTATCTTTTTTCGTATTTCTTTTTTATTTTTTTTATCTGCTAAATCCAAATCGTCCATTAAAATTTTGCCTTCTTTTGGCTTGATAATACCAGAAATCAGTTTACCCAAAGTTGATTTACCAGAACCATTTTTTCCCATAATAACAACTGTTTCTTTGTCTTGAATTGTCATATTGATTTCTTTTAAGATGTCTTTTCCTTTTTTGTAACGATAAGTTACGTTATTTATACTAATCATTTTCGCCCCTTAAATATGTATTAAATGGTTTTCTTAATACTCTCTCTAAAAAAATCATAAGAATTACTTTAATTGGTACCATCACTAATTCCTTTACAATTCTAGATAGCATTAACACCATAAAAGCTTTGCCAGTTGTAATACTTAGCCATAAGGTATTTAGTCCAATATTAGCAATTACTGTAACCAATACAACTGCTAAAATCACTCTTATCATAAATTGTTTGTCTGTGTAGGTATCCTCTTCCTTTTTGTATAACAAAAATCCATAAATCGCTGCTGCAACAGCTGTTGTGATGGTATATCCAATAAAGAAAGAACCATAAGGAAATAGTGTTGCTCCAATTAAATCAGCAAGTACATTAATTAAGATTGTCCATTTTGGTCCAAGCCATATCGCACATAATATAGTTGGTACAAAAGAAAAACTAATGGTTACAATTGGTGTTTTGATGGATAAAAATCTTGATAATATGATTATTAGTGCAAGTAATAAGGCTGATAAGATTATTTTTTTATTTTTTGACATTTTAAATCTCTCCTTTTATATTATTTCAATTATTACTATGTACAATAAGTTTATTATGTTTTTTATGAAGTGACAATTCGGTGGGAACCAACAAATTATAAACTGTTACCAAAATATTAAGTATTGCAACTTAATATTTTGGCTTACAGTTTGTTATGCAGTTGGGAGTCACAAAGAAAAAACATAATAAACTTTTGAGCGAAAAAAATCAAATAATACTATTTCATTTTTTCCTTGATTTTTACAAGTGTATTTAAGGCATCAATTGGGGTCAACTCATTCAAATTGATTTTATCAACTTCATGAGCAATGTCAGCTAGTTTATAATTATACAGATCAAACTGCCCTTCCACTTGTTTTTTATCCTGTTTTTGCTGTTTTTGACCAGTTAAAATATTCTTTCTTTCCAAAGAACGCAATATTTCATCTGCTTTTTGTGTGACTACTTTAGGAACACCAGCTAAGCGAGCCACATGGATTCCATAGCTCTCATCAGTTCCACCTCTGACAATTTTTCGTAAGAAGATAATGTCTTCTCCTTTTTCTTTTACTGCAATGGAATAGTTTTTGATGCCTTCTAGTTTATCTTCCAATTCTGTTAGTTCATGATAATGAGTAGCAAATAACGTTTTGGCCCCACATTTTTCTTTGTCAGCAATAAACTCTGCAACTGCCCAAGCAATGGATAGCCCATCAAAAGTAGAAGTTCCTCTTCCAATTTCATCTAGAATGACTAAGCTATTATTTGTGGCTTCTTTTAGAATTGTGGCTACTTCCATCATTTCTACCATAAAGGTACTTTGCCCCATACTTAAATCATCCGATGCTCCTACTCTTGTAAAGATTTTGTCTACCACTCCGATTTTGGCAGTTTCTGCTGGTACAAAACTTCCTACTTGAGCCATTAAAGTAATCAATGCAACTTGTCTCATATAAGTAGATTTACCTGCCATGTTTGGTCCTGTAATAATGGATAATCGGTTGTCTTGCTTGTCCAAATAGGTGTCATTTTCAACAAAGCTTCCTGCTCCTAATATTTTTTCAATGACTGGATGTCTTCCATTTTTAATATCAATCGTTCCAGAGGAATTGACTTCTGGCATACAATAGTTCATATCTTCAGCTACTTCAGCAAAAGATGTTAAAACATCTAAATTAGATACCACTTCACTTGTTTTTTGTAGTCTTTTAATGTTTTTCGCAATTTCTTCTCTGATTTGCACAAAGGCATCATATTCTAAGGTTACAACTTTTTCCTCTGCTCCTAATATTTGATTTTCTAAATTTTTTAGTTCTTCGGTTATGTATCTTTCTGCATTTGTCAAAGTTTGCTTTCTGATAAACCTATCTGGCACTTGGTTTAAATAAGATTTGGTGACTTCTATATAATAGCCAAATACTTTGTTAAATCCTATTTTCAAATTTTTAATTCCTGTTTTTTCTCTTTCTGTTAACTCTAATTGAACCAACCAATTCTTTCCTTCTACTTGTGCTGTTTTTAAGGTATCAATTTCTTCATTATAACCTAATTTGATAATACCACCATCTTTAATGGTCATTGGAGGATCATCGATAATCGCTCCATCAATTAATTGGTAAATGTCTTGTAATTCATCTAAATCATTGGCTAAATCTCTTAATAAATCTGTTTTGCAGTTGGATAGACTTCTCTTTACTTCTGGCAATTTTAACAAAGAATTTTTTAAAGTTACCATATCTCTAGCATTGGCATTTCCATAAGCCATCTTTCCAGCTAAACGTTCAATATCATATACCTTTTTTAGATTTTCAACGACATCACCTCTTAACATGACATCATCTTTTAATTCTTTTACAGCATCTAATCTTCTATTGATTGCTAAAACATCTACCAAAGGGTCATTTAACCATCTTCTTAGGCATCTTCCTCCCATTGAAGTTGAGGTTTTGTCTAATACCCATAATAAAGTTCCTTTTTTCGATTTATCCCTTAACTTTTCTGTTATTTCTAAGTTTCTTCTGGCATTAATGTCTAATGCCATATATTTAGATAATGGATATACTACAATTTTGTTGATATGGTCTAAGGTTGTTTTTTGTGTATCTTCAACATATTCTACTAAAGCATGGATTGCACTAATGGATAATGTTCGTTCTTGAAAATCTTCTATATTTTTACCGTTATTGTCAACGATACTAAATCTTAATGCTAAGTCTCCAAGTTCTGTCGAAAAATGTTTGTCATCAAAATTGGTTATGTACAAATCTTCAAATCTTTCTTTTATTTTATCAATTTCTTCTGTACAATCTGCCATCATAGAATTAACCACTAATTCAGATGGTGTGTATCTTGCTATTTCGTCTAATAGCATTGGAAAATTATTATGATCCTTGATTTCTGCTGAATAGAATTCTCCTGTTGAGATGTCACATACACTGATACCAAAGTAAATACCAGATTTAAAAATGGACATGATATAGTTGTTTTTTCTTTCTTCTAGCATGTTACTTTCTACGACAGTTCCTGGTGTGACAACACGAACGACTCCCCTTTTTACAATTCCCTTTGTGGTTTTTGGGTCTTCTAATTGTTCGCAAATGGCTACTTTGTAGCCTTTGCCTACTAATTTAGCAATATACATTTCAGCTGCATGGTGTGGAACACCTGCCATTGGTGCTCTTTCTTCTTGTCCGCATTCTTTTCCTGTTAGGGTTATTTCTAATTCTCTTGCTACTAAAATGGCGTCATCAAAGAACATTTCGTAAAAGTCTCCTAGTCGATAAAATAGGATACAGTCTTTGTATTCTTCTTTGGTTTCAAGATATTTTTGCATCATTGGTGAATATTCTGCCATTTACATTTCTCCTTTCAAATACCACATATGTTCCGAAACAATTTTCATATTCTGTATTGTTCCAATTAGATTCTTATTCCCCTCAAAAATAACTACTTTATTACTATCCGTTCTTCCTGTTAGTAAATCCTTATTATTTTTACTCTCACCTTCTACTAAAACTTTTTGAATGGTTCCTACATATTTTTGATTATTTTCTTGAATTTGGCTTTCTACTAAAGCCTTTAATTGATCAAATCTTTTATGCTTTTGCTCTTCTGGAATTTGATTTTCCATCTTGTCTCCTGGTGTTCCCATTCTTCTTGAATAGATAAACATATAAACTTGTTCGAATTTTACTTTTCTAACAACATCTAATGTATCTTCAAATTCTTCGTCTGTTTCTCCCGGAAATCCTACAATGATATCAGTAGATAACGTTAGATTTGGAATTCTTTTTTGCATTTTTTCAACTAAAGCTAAATATTGTTCTTTGGTGTATTTTCGGTTCATTTCTTTTAATACTTTACTGTTTCCAGATTGCAAAGGTAAATGTACTAAATTGCATACTTTGTCACAAGTTGCAATTGCTTCAATGACATCATCTGTGAAGTCTTTTGGATGTGGTGATACAAAACGAATTCTTTCAATTCCTTCTATTTTGTTAATCGCTTTTAGTAAAGTAGCAAAAGAATGAACTCCTTCGTATGCCTCGAATTTAATATTTTTTTCTTGTTCTACTCTTAAATAAGAATTTACATTCTGACCAAGTAATGTAATTTCTTGATAACCTTGCTTTGCCAAGTCTTTTACTTCATCAATAATATCTTTGGGCTGTCTACTTCTTTCTCTTCCACGTACATAAGGAACAATACAATAAGTACAAAAATTATTACATCCATTCATAATAGTAACAGATGCTTTTATATGACTGTTCCTTTTAATTGGCATCCCTTCATAAATTTCACCATCAATATCAATAATATCTTTAAGCTTCTTCTTTTCTTTTAAAGCTTTATATAAATTTTCTGGAAATTTATGCAAAGTATGGGTTCCAAATAAAATGTCGACAAAAGGATAACTTTCTTTGATTTTTTCAGTGATATGCTTTTCTTGCATCATACATCCACCAATCGCAATAATGATACCTTTTTCTTCTTTTAGTCTTTTTAGTTCTCCTAATTTTCCAAAAAGTTTGTCTTCTGCATTTTCTCTAACACAGCAGGTATTAAATAATGCCAAGTCTGCCTCTTTTTGGTTTTCTGTTCTATCATATCCCATTTGTTCTAACATGCCACATAATTTTTCTGAATCGTTTTCATTTAGTTGGCATCCCATGGTCAAAATCGTATATTTTAATCGTTTATTTTGATTCATTTCTTTTACTTTTTGTATATATTGTTTTTGTCGTTTTATTTCTTCTGATTCGTTCACTTTTAAACCTCCATGTAGCAATGTTTTAAATAATAAATAATATCTTAAGCTAACAACATTGCCATGATACTTGCTTATTTTATTACATTTTTGTACATTTTGCAAGGAATTTGTTGTAGTTTTTCTATTAATACCAAAATACCAATATTAGATAAATATTTTCATCTAATATTGGTATTCTGTACTTTATATATTCAAAAATTTTAGACTTTATTTTGTTCACTCTATGCAAGACCATATTTTTTCTTAAATTTGTCTGCTCTACCACCAACTGTTTCTTGTCTTAAATTACCTGTCCAGTATGGATGGCATTTAGAACATACGTCTACTTTTAAATCTTTTTTTGTAGAACCAACTTCTAACACATTACCACATGCACATGTGATTGTTGTTTGGTTATAATTTGGATGTATTCCTTCTTTCATTTTAAGTTCACCTCTTTCTTATGTTTAAAATAATTTGACTGTTGTTTATCATAACATATTTTTTTTCTTTTTTCAAGTATTATTTTTGATTTTGTTCATTTTGTTCTTCTTGCATATATTCTGCTGAATAAAGTATTTCTTTATTTAATGATAATTTATGAATTAATTTTCCCATGATATTAAAAATGCAAGCTATAATCAAAATGAGCATTCCAATTCTTTTCCAATTTCTTTTTAGCATTTCTCTTTTCTCCTTTTTTCATAAGAACACTACATATTAATTATACTTTTATTTTTCAAAAATGTCAATAATTTCGCATCTTTTTGGTTACACTATGTTTGGTGATTGAAATGAATAAAAAAACTTGGATAATAATAGCCATTGTAATTGCTTTATTAATTGGCGGTGGCATTTTCTTTTATGTTGGAAATAGTTCTCCTATTCCCAATAAAAGTAGTTATGAAGCTGGCAAAACATCAACTAACAGTACTTCAAATCAAAGAGAAGTAAATAATAATCAAAAAGATGAAAATCAAGAAAGTCAAGAAAATTCAGAAGAGCAAGAAAATCAAAATAATTCTTCTGATGTAAATACAAATGATGAAACAACACAAGGTATAACAGAACCTGAAAACAATCCTACTACTGAAGAACAAATTGCTACTTTTTCTACTAAAATATACACCAAAGACTCTGCCCGTCAAAATAATATTTCGATTACTTGTAACACTTTAAATGGAACTATTATAAAAAATGGAAGCACATTTTCATTTTGTAATACAGTAGGAGCCTCTTCTACTAGTAAAGGATATCAAAAAGCCGATATCTTCGATAAAAATGGAAATAAGAAAAAAGGATTAGGTGGACGGAAACTGTCAAATTAGTACTACCTTATATAATGCTGTTTTATCTGTTCCTAGTTTAGTTGTTACCGAAAGGCATGCCCATAGCAATTATGTTCCCTATATTGCCAAAGGAAAAGATGCAGCAGTTGCCTATGGTAGCTATGATTTAAAATTCAGAAATGATTCTGGAAATGATATCAAAATACTATCTTCTACAGATGGTGCATCAGTAACCATAACTTTACTTGCCCTAAAATAGAAAAATGTCCCCATTTAACCCCGGAACCAGTGGGGACCCATCATTTTTCTATAATGAAAGCATTTGGCAAATATCTTTCCCCCATAGGTGTAGAGGTTTTATTTACCACTTTGCCATCATAATACATCGTAGCAGAAGACCCACCATCCAAATTAGCTGCATTATAAGCATCATATCTTTCAAATATATTTTGTAACTCTAAAAGATTCGTTCCTATGCTATATCCTGGTTGTCTACCATCAATAGATACAAATATCATAGTTCCATCTTGCTTTTGTCCAATTGCCATTCTAGGATGTATTCCACCTGCATTTGAATTTTGTATTTGATTATTACCATTTACAATAATAAAAGGTCCAAATTCAACAGCTGAATCTATTCCTACATTGATAGCTTCTTGATAATTATATTTTCCTAATATCAATTTTCCTTCTTCACTCAAGCCAATTAAACTATATCTAGTTGATTTATTTCCAGATATTAGCTTCTTATTCATAATAACAGCATCTATTAATATATTCCCTGAACCTTTCCCATCTGGATCCGCAAATCCCCCTGCATTAATCCCTCCAACAGCATTGTTTTTTTTAACAATTTCACTTAATTTGGATCCTCTTCCAGATAATCTTCCATCTACTAATTTTACTTTAGAAGCATCTGGTACTATCATAACAAATCCCACATAACCTTTGCCTGTTATTCTTTCAACCGTAATTTCTTTTTCTTCTTCTAGTTCTACTATCATTACATTGTCTGAATTGGAATTTTCATTATTTTCAACTTCTAACTTCTTCATAATTTCTGCAATTTCTTCATCTGACAAAAACCATGTTGCCAAATATTGATGATTCATAGTAGTCATTGCTGTTTGTACCCATAATTCTTTATATTTCTGGAATAAATTTGTTTTAAAAAATAAAAATATAAACACTATTCCCAAAATAATTAATACTAGTAAAATTTTAAAGCATAAAAATATTTTTTTCTTTTTTCTCTTTTTATTTTCCTTTGCTTTTCTAGCTTGATTAGCTATTCTTTCTTCTTCATAATATTGATCTAATCCATATCCCCTTTTTTTGGGAATTGTTTTGGTCGAATTGTTTTCTTGGAATTTTTCTCTATCTTTTACTTCATCATTTTCAATCGTATCTAATTTCATTTCATTTCTCCGTCTTTTGCATTTTAATTTTTTTGAGTTTATCATAAATTTATTTCTTTTTCAAAGGGGATTTTGTAGAAAAGTAAAAGAATAACCTATTTTAAATCCAACATTTCCTTTATCATTCCCCAAACATCATCTGTTTCCATTCCTTTTTGCCAACATCCAACTCCTGCTAGATTATTATCTGTAATCAAAGAAATTTTAGCTTTTAAAGAATCTAAGTCTTCAATCCATACCTGTTTTTTATTATCAGCTTCTGTATATTCCACATAATTTTGCTTTAAATCCTCATCCCATTTTTTCTCTACACCATCTGGCAAAATCTCATCAATACTCTTCATACTAGCAGTTTTACTAGTTGTTTTTCCACTACTATCAGTTGTCCAAACTCTTGTATAAAATGGAACTGCTAAAATAATTTTATCTGATTCAATTTCTTCCGTTTGTAAAAACTTAGTCAAACTTAATTTCACCCAATCATATCCTGCTGTTGTTCCTGGTTTTGTACTAGAAACACCATATTCATCATAAGCCATAAATACAATATAATCTGCTACATTTCCAATCACATGTCTATCAAAACACATAGACCATGTCTCTCCTCCATCTGGAGCTGTTACATCAACAGAAGTAACTAATCCTATTTCTTTTAGTCTAGGTGTTAGTTCTATGATAAATCTTGAATACATATCCTTGTCTTCTTGTTTCATATTTTCAAAATCTACATTAATACCATCTAATTTATACTCCACACAAGCATCTACTAAATCTTCTATCAATTCTTGCCTTTTTTCATAACTATTCATAATATTGGATGTAATGGATAAACTCTTAGTTGCTGCTTCTGCATTGGAAACCATTGGCCAAACCTTGTAACCATTTTTATGAGCCCATTCAATATATGCTTTTCCTTTATTTCCTATATTTTCTTTCAAATTTCCTTTTTCATCTAAATAGAAGAACGCAGGTGACACAACATTAACACCATCTATGCTTGTCCCAGCTCTATCTGGTGCCGAACCATACATAGAATAATAATCCCAAATTAGATTGATTTTTCCTTCTACTTGTTTTTCTTCTGTCATGGCTTCTCGCACAACATATTCATTTTCTAGTTTATCAGATTTAACATATCCTACTTTTCCATTTTCAGTTCTAATTTTGGTGTAGCCTTTGTCAGAAGATACAACTAGAACACTATCTCCTTTTTTTACTCTGTCCATCGTTTTAGCAATGATATTGGTAGAAGATTTTACTGGTAAATTGGATGACACAATGGCTCTTCTTTGTTCTTTATCTAAAGAATCCAGGGTAATTACGTTGGTTTTTTCTATGTTTTGTATTTCGATATCATATACATCTTTCATTTCTGAAATTGGTAAATACTCTACATCGTCTTTTTTTATCGCATGGGCATAAATTTTTTTTTCAGAACCATTTATGGTGATGGTATCTTCTTCAAATCCAATGGTTGCTATTTTTTTTCCATAAGTTGTTACAATTTGGTTAGATTCTTCTTCGTCATAAATATATTTGTCGAAAAAATTAGCAATATCTGGTTTTGAAAGATAAATAATATTATCTTCTATTAAGATATCATTTTTTAAATTTGATGTGATGTTATTATTATTAATCACTAAATTTGTTTTTTTATTGTTGCCCAATATAATGTAGTCATTGATGATAAGTGCAACAAATATGACTACTATAATACCTATCATTGTAAAAAAAGTTCTTGTTATCATTTTTTTCTTTTTTTCTTTTTCTTCTTTTGACATCCTCTTTTTTGGCTTTTGTGTCTTTTCAGCCTCTTTTCTTTCCTCTTCCATTCTTTTTCTCCTTATCATTTTTGTTTGTATTCTTACTATATCATAAAACCTTATTTTAGCAAATAGTTTTTTATGATTTTGTTAACTTTCATAAGATGTTGCGTTACTCCAAATTATATTCTTCTCTTCATCTTTCTTAAAGTCTGTTTTTTCTCATCTGTTATTCTGTAAGACTCTATTGCTTTTTGTAGTGCCTTATTATAAGTAAAATAATCTAAATTAGCAGTCTTCAAATAATGGATTGTCTCATTATAAAATTTAATCAAACATATTGATATTGCCCATGCAATAGCCATTTGTACATAATAAGCTTGACTAATAATGGAATCAAATATCTTGAAATCTTTTTCTAAATAATCTTCTTCTATGTAATAATCCAAAATCATAACCACACCAAATCGAATCTCAAATTCTTGGTCAGATAGCAAATATTTTTGGATAAACTGCCATATTTCTTCTTTTCGTTTTTTGGTTGCCTTTAAGCCTGCACAAAAGACATCACAAACTGCCCAATTATCAATTTTAGGTACAAATTCTTCTATTTGATTTTGCATTGTCTCAAAATCTTGCTTAGCTAATCCTATCAACATGCCTTGTAGCATAATTTCTTCATAATATTGGTTGTCAATTTGTTTTAGTAATTCGTTTACTTCATATTCTTTTGCCAATTCTTTAGCATAGTTTCTTAAAATCGGTACTCTTACCCCTATTATGTTGTCACTTCCTGGACATAGTCCACTATGAAATTCTTTGTATTTTTGGTCTGCTAGTTCAAATAACTTTTCTTTTATTTTTTGTTTCATTTTTACCTCCAAAAATTTAATATTTATGCTATTATATCATATTTCGATAAAATAACATATTTAATACGTATGAAATATTGAAAAAAACTCCTTTCGGTTATATAATAGAACAAATCAATAAAAAGAAGGTTATCAAATGGAAAATTATTTAGACACTCGAAACAGTTACCAAGAATCTAAATTAGAAGAAATAGCAATGATTTTAAAAAAAGGCGGAATTGTCCTTTTCCCTACTGAAACAGTATATGGAATTGGAACAAATGGATTAGACGAAAAAGCAGTAGAAAAAATTTATGACATAAAAAAAAGAAATAGAAAAAATCCAACCAATTTATTAGTCAGTAATATGGCAATGGTAGAAGCAATCACACAAGATATCTCTCCTATCGAATATAAGCTAATGGAAGCTTTTTTTCCTGGTCCTTTTACTATTATTTTGAAAAGAAAAAAAATCGTTCCTAATATTGTAACAGCCAATTCAGATTTAGTAGGAGTTCGTATGCCAGATAGTAGCATTGCCAAGACATTAGTAGAATTAGCTGGTGTTCCTCTTGCAGCTCCAAGTGCCAACATTTCTGGCAAACTTAGTGGAACAGATTTAACCAATATTATCGACGAATTTGACAACCACTTAGATTTTGCCATCAATGGTGGCGAAAGCAAAATTGGAATGGAATCAACTGTTGTAAGAGTAATTGACAATGTTCCCCATATTTTAAGACCTGGATTTATTACACCTGAACAAATAAAAAAGATTGCTGGCAATGTAGTATTAGAAGAAGATAAAACGCCTATCTTACCTAGCTCATGTATGAAACATTATCAATTAGATATTGCCTCAACTTTAGTATATAGTGAAAATAATCAAAAAATGGTAGATACTATTATTGATTTAAGTAAAAACTATGCAAATTCTGTTGTTCTTTGTTGCACAGAAAATGCTGATTTTTATTGTGCTGAAAAATCAATCAAAAATGTAATTAGTATTGCCTCTAAAACTAATTTAGAAGAATATACAAAAAAACTTTTCTCTTGTTTGCAAAGAGTCTCTTCCCTTTCTCCTGACATGCTATTTATGGAAGGGGTTAAAAAAGAAGGTTTAGGGATTGCTATTATGAATCGTTTACTACAGGTTTGTAATGATAATTATATTGAATTTCCTAACGCTAAGAAATATTAAAAATGCAGCTGAACAATACCCCAAAACAGGACCCTTTCCAGCTGTATTTTAAAGATTTTGAAGTTAGGTTGACCGCATTGACTAAATTGTAATCTTTTTGTGTCGTTTTAAAAAATAAATCATATTATGTAGTAAAAGGAGGAAAAAAGATGTTTAGAAGAAAATGTTATTGTATGAATAATAGTTACAAAAATGACTCATGTGAATTACAAAATGACATGATAGAAAATCAATGTAATGATGTAGTTTCTTATGAAGATTATACTAATAGTTGTGATTGCGGTTTTGATGAAGAATACAATGTATTTCCAGAAAATCCAATGTTAGCACAAAGCTATGTACCTTTTCAATATATGGATAAAACCTTCAAACCATGTGTTGGTCTAAAAATGGGAACTATCTTCCCTGAACTAGTTAGCCCCTATGTTCCTTGCCAATCTATGGAAGAAATGAAATATATTAAGGAAACAAATAAAATTGGAAAGGGGTGTAATCAATGTCGTTAGAAGAAAATAGAAATTGTAGTTGCCACGAAATGATGGAGCCTAAATGCACTTGTCACTGTGAATGTGAAGAAGAAAGAACAGTAGATTGTGAAGCTAGAAGAGAAATGATTCAGCAAATTAGATGCTATGATTTTGCTATTACTGAATTGGCTTTATATTTAGATACTCACCCAGAAGATGAAAAAGCCCTTTGCTTGCATAGAAAATATTGCAAAATCGTAAAGGATTTAAAAGATAAATACCAAAAAGTATATGGCCCTCTTACCATTAATTACCCTTGTAATAAGTGGAGATGGTTAGAAGAACCATGGGTTTCATTTGGTTTGGGAGAAGTTTAAACTCTGCTTGAATAAAATTTAATTTAGAGTTTAATTTTAAAGATTTTAAAATTAAAAAATTATTACTTATAGGCTTGTCCTCTGTTGTCTGCTTTTGTTACTAAAATAATAAGTTCATTTTGATTTAATTCATAAATAATTCGATAATCGCCGAACTCTAAGTCGATATTCATTTTTACAACCTACCATTTTCTCTATATCACCATTTGGCAGGTTGTAGATTGCCTTATAAATTCGTAATCTTTGAATTTTATCTTGTTTTTCAATAAATTTGAGAGCTTTTGGTCTAATTTTTATCTTGTAAATCATCGTAAGTCAACCCCTCTCTTTTTAGTATTTCTTCAAAAGATACTGCATTTTTTAGTTCTTTTTCTTTAGTATCTTTGCTTTCTGTTAAATAGTCTAAATACATTACTTTTTCTGTAATATCCATGTTTTCTAAAATGACAGTGGGCTCTAACCTTAATAGTTCAGAATCAATTGCTTTTTCCATTAGAATTTTAATAGAGTTTAGACATTCTGTATTAAGTCGTGGTGTCATTTTTATAACATCTTTAATTGCTTGGATTTGTGCTTCAGACATAAATATCAGCTCCTTTCTTTTTATTATGAGTATATTATAGCAAGTTTGAAGTGAATTTACAATATTAAATAGCTTTAAATTTATAATAAATATCAATATTATTATCATCTATTTCAATCTTGTCAATTAATTTTAAAAGCAAATTTCTATCTATGTTATTTTCATTAAATTCTAATAATTCTTTTGTATTAGTAAGTAATTCTTCTTTTTTTAGCATATTTTTGCTAATTGTTCTTTCCTTTTGGACTCGATTTTGTAAAGATTTCTTATCTGTTTCATATTGTTTAGAAAGTTTAATAAATAAATCTTCTGTTATAATTCCTTTTACTTTATCCTCATACAAAGATTGAATTAAATTATCTTTTTCAGTTATTTTAGAATTTAAATAATCTAATTTTTTATTATCGCTTTTTGTATTAGGACAGATATATTCTAATTCATCATATTTTAAAAAATTAGCAATATTTTCTTTTAGACTATTAATTACACTATTAATTAGAGTATCTTCTTTTAAATGGATATTTGAGCAAAATTTGCTACCATTTCTTTTATAAGAAGAACAAACACATCTAAAATATTTTCCATGATTTTTATTATAGGTTATTTTTGATTTACACTTTTTGCATAAAACTAGCCCTTGTAACAAATGAGGAGAAGAAGCGGTATAATTCCATTCATTTGATTTTTTATCAAGCATAATTTGAACACTATTAAAAATATTTTTATCAATGATTGGTTTGTGATTATTTTCAATAATAATATGTTGCTGTTTTGGTACATCAATAATTTTTTTCGTTTTATAATTTAGTTTACTATATTTATGTTGCACTAAATCACCTGTATAAATTCTATCTCTAAGAATTTTAGAAATCATAGTTGTACTCCATAAATTTGTTTTGTTATTTGGATTATAATAGTTTGTCGTTTTTCTTTTATAGGTAAGTGGTGTTAGTATTTTATTGTTATTTAGATATCTACATATTTCAGTTTTATTGTTTCCAGAATAATACATTTCAAATATTTTTTGAACAATAGGTGAGACTTCATAATCTACTAAAATGATATTTTTGTCTTTGTCATCTTTTTTATAGCCATAAGGTAAGAATGATTTGATGTTTTGTCCACTAGATGCTTTTGTTAGTAAGCTAGAGCGAACTTTTTTTGAAATGTCTTTTGCATACATATCATTAAAAACTGATTTGAATGGTGTCATATCATTATTTGTGTTATTATTGTCAAATGTATCAATTCCGTCATTTAAAGCAATATATCTTACATTTTTTAATGGAAAGTATTTTTCTAAATAATAACCTGTTTCAATGTAATCTCTGCCAAGTCTTGATAAATCCTTTGTAATGACTAAATTTACATTTCCAAGTTCAATATCATTGATTAAATTTTTAAAATCTGGTCGATTAAAATTGGTACCAGTAAAACCATCATCTACATATATTTTAAATAAAGTCCAACCTTG
Organism: uncultured Clostridia bacterium; assembly: GCA_949280815.1. Taxonomy (GTDB): domain Bacteria; phylum Bacillota; class Clostridia; order TANB77; family CAG-508; genus CAG-269. The sequence goes on from CASDJM010000008.1 coordinate 32,603, forward strand.
ACTTTTTATATAGTTTATAAGTAACTTTTTTTGTGTATCAATACTTTCGGATTCTTTGTCTTTTTCATCTTCTCTTGAAAGTCTTGTGTAAATTCCTACTTTAAAATAAGTAGGAGGAAAGTTATAGTTTAACTCTTGCATTTAGCCTCCTTTCTAAGAGTTTAAATTTACGATAACTATTTATTTATACCTTTATATTTTATTTCATTTTTATCATTATTTAAATTCCAAAAAAAATAATTTTCATTTAACCATTCTTGTATTAATTCTGTAAGTGTTAAGCCATTTTCATTATATATATTTTTTACTTTAGGTTGTAATGTGTTTTTTTGCATTGAATCACCTTCTACATAAGTTTATGAACGAAAAACGAATTTAAGAATTTTTAAGTGGTGGTAACCACAAAAAAATTCTATAAATTCGCATATTTATCTTGTATGAAAAAAATAAATATAAATTGTCCGAAGATAATTTATATTTATTCATTTTAGTTCAAAAAGTGTTTACTTATTTTTTTATATAGTTTTGTAGTAGCAATCTGAATATTAATTGTTACTAAAGTAATTATATAATATTTTATTTGTTTTAAAAATATATACATGCAAATTTTTTTAAGGCTTACTTTTCAATGATTAGGGGAGAAAAATATATCCACTTTAATAAAATATGAACAATAATTAAATTTTATGTTAAATTGATTGAAAACTGGATGAATTTATGCTATTATTATAGAGTAACAGTTAGTTAAAGTAGTATACAAGAAGTTGGAGGTAGTGCGTATGAAACAGTTGAGAAATGACTTACGGCCTTTTGATATGAATTGTCTTGAGATGATTCGTAGATTTAGGAGCGAAATGTATTGTGGAGGTAATAATCGTGCTTTTTTGGATGAACTTGAATATATTCTTAAAAGTGATGGCTATTTCCAAAGCAATGAGTGGGAGCGTATGGAAAATGATGATATAGTACTTGGCGAAGTTTGGACTCAGCCTATTGGTGAATTTTACTACAAGAATACAGTACACAAATTTGCATACTTGTATGTGGAGTCACAGGGATTAGCAATTGCTAGGCACGGACATGAAGAGCCAGTTCATGGAGGCGAGCAGGTTAGAAAGATTAAAGAGTGGTATATCTTTCCTGACGGAAAAATGAGATTCTGTGGAAAAGATGAAACTCACGAATTGATCAATAGTTACGGTGAGCCTATTTACGTTCTCTCAATCAAAATAAGTAGCAACGGAACCACGTAAAACCAACAAATTGAATTTTAGTTATTCAATTTCGGAACAGCATTCTTAGACATATTTGTCAAAGGATGCTGTTTTGATAATCCTTATAGTTCATTCTTTTATTTCACAATTTTTTAATCCTCTATTTAAGAATTTACCATCAGCTATTCCATTAAAATAACCATTAAATGCTTTTGATACTCCACTATGAGCTACAATTAAAACATTTTCATAATCCTTTATTTTTAGCTCATCTAAAAAATTGTAAACTCGATTAAAAAACTCCTTGATATTTTCACTTGTACCATATTGAATAGTTGTATAATAATTCCAATATTCTTCTCTATTTGTTACTTCAATAGGTTGACCACTTAAACTTCCTGGATCTCGTTCTTTAAGTCTGTCATCTATGATTATATTTTTATTATCAATATTAATAATATCAGCAGTATGTTTTGCTCTTAATAATGGAGAAGATATAATAAAATCATATTTTATAGCCTTAATTTTTTCTTTTAATTCTTTAGCTTTCTTTATTCCTGTTTCATTTAAGTCTTCATCTTCTCTGTTATATAATCCATATAAATTATGATTTACTTTCCCATGTCTTACTAAATATAATTTCATTTTTAAATCCTTTCTTTATAGTTCATAATCATAAATTTTACAATTTTCATTAATATTAGATGAATTCCCATTGTCTGGTATTCCATTGAAATACCAATAAATTGCTCTTGATATTCCTCCATGTGTAACTAATAAAATATTATCATTACTATTACTTGATTTTAATTCATTTAGAAAATCTGATATCCTTTCATATACACTTTTCATAGTTTCTAATTCTGGATATAATCTATCTGAATTATAATTCCAAAATTCATCCCATTTAAGTTGTTCAAAAGGAACTTTTTCATATATTCCCATATCTCGTTCTTTTATTCTATTTTCAATTATCACAGGAACATTTTTATTTAATCCAAATAATTTTAATGTATGTTTTGCTCTTGGTATTGGAGAACAAAATATTTTATTAATATTTAACTTTTTAATATCTCTTCCAACTGCTCTAGCCTGTTGGATACCTGTTTCATTTAATGGCTCATTTTCAGTTGCTATAATTTCATTTTTACCCATATTAGTTTCACCGTGTCTAATTACATATAATTTCATTATAAATCTCCTAATTACTTAAATAAATTTTAATAGTATGTTATCATAAAAAATCCATATCTTCAACAAATTTTTACATTAATTTTAATCAGCCACATATCCATATCAAAACCAATAACAATATACGCACTTAATTTTGTGAAAGTCCCTTTTCCTGTATCATACCCTTTAAACTCCAAACAACTTTTTTTGAGTTTTTCTTTATTTTTATCATATTAGAGGCCTGTCAAAATATCCACTTCAAAGCCATCAAAAAAAGCCTTGACTGGATACTTTTGATATATCCATTTAAGGTCTATTTTATATCCACTTCTTGTATAATTTTATTCTGTAATTTTAACCAAAACTCTTGATTTAGCAAATAAAAAAGTATATTATGAATATAATAATATTGATAAATTAATTTATCAAATAAACTAGGGTAACACTAAACCTTTGATTAAATTCATAAATAAGTGTAATTTAACATTAGGTTAGATATGAGCCTTTAGGGTGTGAAACCTATAAACGAATATCCTATTTAACATTAGGTTAGAAACGAGCCTTTAGATAAAACTATAAACGAGTTTCCTTAAAAATTATGGGGGTACTAAAAAGTATCCCCATATCGTTATAAATAAATATATATAAGATAAAAATTTATTATTGTTCATTTAGTTTTTTAATTTTGTCAATTACATTGTCGCTAAATTTTTTCTTTCTATTTTCATCAACTAGTCCATTTATTTCTTGTTGTACATCAGAAAGTTGAGTATAACAATAACCTGAAATATATTTAGTATTTTTAATTGCATTTGTTAAATCTTTAAATCTTTCTATAAATTCAGTTTCATTTTTTACTTGTTTCCCATAACCCCAACCTTCATCTGAGTTTAATGCTATACCACCATATTCACTCATTATAATAGGTTGACCATTATAAATATAATTTTGGCTAAAAAGCTTATGTTTTCCATTATGTTCTATTTTATTATTAATTACATCTAATTCTTCATCATTATATGTGTTATATAATAAATTTCCATCTTGTTTATAATCATGAATAGTTATAATATCAGAAATTGTATGTTCCCATCCATCATTTGAAATCACAGGTCTAGTTTTATCAATAGATTTTGTAACATAGTATAAACTATTTGCAAAGTTTTGTTCATTTTCAGAAATTGAAATATTAGGCAATCCCCAAGATTCATTAATTGGTACCCATGTAATTATAGATGGATGATTGTAATTTTGTTTTACTACTTTTATCCATTCATTCATAAAATATTCTGCTGATTTATCGTTAAATTCATAGCAATTTGCCATTTCACTCCAAACCAATATACCATTTATATCACAGTAATAAAGAAATCTTTCATCTTCTATCTTTTGATGTTTTCTTATTCCATTAAACCCATATTTTTTTACCAAATTAATATCTTCTAATATAGCATCTTCATTAGGTGGTGTTAAATGTGAATCTTTCCAATACCCTTGATCTAAAATCATTTTTAAATATAATTCTTTATCATTCAATAAAATTTTGTCTTTTTCGATTGATATTTTTCTAACTCCAAAATATGAGTATACTTCATCAACTAAATTCCCATTACAATATAATTTATATACGATATCATACAAATAAGGGGATTCTAGTGACCAATATTTTATATTATGTTTTTTAAATTCATTGCAAATGTCAATAGTATAGTTTAAAATCTCGTTTTCTATGGGTAATTTCATACTGTTAATAATTTCATTATCAAAAAATATTTCTGTTTCTATTTCAAAGTTATTATCATCACTAATATTAGTTAATAATTCTATTTCAATATTATTCTTATCAAAACTTGGTGTGTTTTTAGCTGATATAATATGATTTTTAGGTGTTTTTTCTAACCAAATAGTTTTCCATATACCTGTTGTTTGTACATACCAACATTTCCAACTTTCTTTTTTATATCTTTGTTTTCCTCTAGGATGACTTTTTGATAACGAATCTTCAACTTTTATTGTAAAATTATTATCTCCTTCAATTAAAAAATTAGTAATATCAAATGAAAAACGATGGTAACCACCAATATTCATACCTACATAATTACCATTTATCCATACTTTTGTAATAAAATCACTGCCCTCAAAATGTAAAATAGTATTTTCTTCTTTTGAATTTTTTTGAATATTTATATTTTTTTGATACCAAATGTTTTCGTGAATGGTTTGATCATTAATACCACTCATTTTAGTTTCATAAGTAAAAGGAACTAGTATATTTTTAGATTTAGGAAAATTATTATAAAATTTTTGTTTTTCTCCTATGTTTTCATCGTCAAATATAAAATTCCATTGTCCGTTTAAATTTATCCAGTTATCTCTAACAAATTGTGGTCTCGGATAATTTTTTATTTCTTTCATTTTCATACTCCTTAAAATTTAATTATTGAACGTATATTATCATAAAAAATCCATATCTTCAACAAATTTTTACATTAATTTTAATCAGCCACATATCCATATCAAAACACAAAACAATATACACACTTAATTTTCTTAAAATTCCTTTTCCTGTATTATACCCTTTAAACTCCAAACAACTTTTTTTGAGTTTTGGTTTATTTTTGGCATATTAGAAGCCTATCAAAATATCTACTTCAAATACATTAAAAAAAGCTCCAAGTGGATATTTTAAAGATATCCATTTGAAGCCCATTTTATATCCACTTTAATAATAAATATGGATATAAAAATCGTATAAACAAATAGTTCCTCCAAATAAAACGAAAACTGGCCATGGGAAAGGGGGAATTATTAATGTGGACTTATAATAAAACATTACAGTATCCAATTAGTATTAAATGTACAGATCCAAAACTTGCTAAAGTAATTATATCTCAATATGGCGGTCCTGATGGAGAACTTGCTGCTTCTTTGAGATATCTTTCTCAAAGATTTGGTATGCCAGATCAAAAAGCAAAAGCTATTTTAAATGATATAGGTACAGAAGAATTAGTGCCTTGATGATGTCAATAGCTAAAGACAATATTTACAATTAGCTATTGACTGTAAAATGTGGTATTTTGAATTTGCAATTTTATGTAAAATATGCTATACTTTATATAGCAACTGTAAATTTTTCATTTCAAATCTTGCTGAATAGCAAGTAGAAAGTGTGACAGTATGATTGATGTTATACCTATAGTAACAGCTTTTGATCAAAAAAGCATTTGTTTTTCTGTTGACATTTTTAGCGAAGGTAAAGAAGTTGGGAAAGCAAGTGTGATACTTGGTAAAATCGGAAAAGATGAACCAAAAGTGAGATTTTATCAGGCGTACGATATATACATAAATATGTCAAATGAAATATATTCAAAAGCTACAGAATCATGCATATATGCATCTAAGGTAATTTGGGGATAGTAATATCCCCATTTTTTAATACTATTTATTTTGGTATCTTTGGATATATATGTAATTCAAAATTAGTTGGGTTAGAATCCTTTTTTATTGCTTTTTCAGTTTTTAAATATGTAACTTTTGCTAGAATACTTTTAAGTAAGATGTTTCTATCTTCAGCAGCTTCTAGTTTACAATATAAATCTATAACATTTTCAAGTTTTGGTATCATTATTTCTTTTTCGTTCTGTACTTCTGTACTTTTTTGCAGTATAGAATTATATTCTTCTAATTTGTTTTCTAAATTTTGAATATTATCTTTTATAGTTTTCGAGCGATTTATAAATTCATCTTTGCTATAAATACCATTTTCTAAAAAGTCATATATTTTATCAAGTTTAGTGTTTTCTTTTTCTAATTCTTTTTTGGTAGTAGATATAGACTTTTCAATTATTTTAGTATTTTCAGTATTTGAATTATCTTTGACTTCATAATCTACTTTGTAATTTTCAAGCCAAATTTTTAATGCTTCAATAATTTTATTTTCAACAATATAAAGTTTAGAACTTACATTGTCACATTTAGAATTAGAACACATAAGAGTTGCAGGTTTATCAGCTTTTGCATAAGGTCGTCTTTGCATTGGCTTGCCACATTTCTCACAAAACACTAAACCAACTAATGGATTTTGAATAATATTACTATGTTTAACTTTTGGAGTATTTTGTTTTCGCTTTTCTTGGACTAATTCCCAAGTTTTATTATCAATAATAGGCTCATGTAATCCATTATAAATTAAATAGTCTTGATTACGAGGTCTACTTATAATAATATGTCCATTTTTCGTTTTCTTTTTTTGTTTCCTTCTATTCCAAACAATCTTACCAATATAGGTAGGATTAGAAAGAATATCTTTAACAGAAGAAATAGTCCATTCATTAGAAATTCTAGGTTTTAAATTCATATCATTTAACTGTTTTACAACTGAATTTATAGTGTTACTTTCAAAGGTATATAACCTAAAGATTTCTTTCACAATAGATGCTTCCTCTTGATTAATAGATAAAGTATAACCTTTTGCATCTTTTAATTTCACTCTATCATATCCAAATGGAGCAATATTGCCAACGAATTTACCTTCAGAAACAGAAATTTCACGACCTCTTTGTAGACGCCTATTGATTGTCTTATATTCTCTTCTAGACATAAATAAGCCAAATTCAAAATATTCTTCATCAAACTCATTATCTGGGTCATAGGTTTTAACAGGTGTAATAATTTTTGTATGAGAATATTTAAAAGCCTTTGAAACTCTACCTTGATCAGCAGTATCACCACGAGCAAGTCTTTCTACTTCTACAACTAAAACACCAGTCCATTTCTCATTTTCAACATCTTTAAGAAGTTTTTGCATTTCTTTTCTTTCACTAATCGTTTCACCACTTACCACTTCTCGATAAATTTTGGAAATATGTAAGTTTCGCTTTTCAGCTAAAGTAGTTAAAATTTTCTCATGTCTTGCTAAAGTTTCGCCTTCTCCATATTTTTCGGATTCTATATCTTCTCTTGATTTTCTTAAATATATTGCATATGTGCCATCTTGCACATTTCCTCCTTTCCTTGTAATTTGTCTTTAACTTAGCCTTATTATATCTGTAATTGCAACAAATTACAACAAAGAAGGATTTATTTTTTTTATTAAATTAACAATAACATTATCTATATATTCTTTTTGATTAGTCGTATTTTCTACAATATAATCATCATAAAATTTTACTTTAGTATTTTCTAATATGTATTCTTCTAATAACATATAAATCGCCTCTTTAAAATTTATGAAAAAAACATAAAAAAATACCCAAGACAAACTTGTCTTGAGCAAATTTATATTTTTTCTATGATAGCATTATATGATGGGCAATTTATAAAATCAATTCCCTTTTATTTCCCTTTTTTCTAAATTAGTTAGTAATAGAAATAAGATTTATTTAAATAAGATAAAAGTAGAAAATAAATTCTTGCAAATACGATAATTTTATGTTAATATTAATATTAGTTTAAAGTTAGCAAAAAATAAAAATAGAAAGGATATGATTATATGAATTCTAAATATGTTGCTATTGCAGTTACTACTGAATGTAACTTGAAATGTCCATATTGCCAAAGTACAGGAGAAAGTATTCCAAATGTGCAAGGTATGTGGGATTATAACCGGTTAAGAGAAGTTATAACAGCTTTTTTAGAAGTTGGTTATAGGAATTTTAGAATTACAGGTGGAGAACCTACCACAGTTCCATATTTAGGAGAATTATTAGATTTTCTTCTACAAGATTCTGATGTGAAAGTACGAATAAATACCAATGGTTGTGATATAGAAAAATATGTAGACCATTTAAGCTCGCAAACAGAAGTAATATTTAGTGTAGATGGATTAAAAAATGTTTTTTCTCCTAAAAGGTTAACAGATGAGTTACTAAGGAAAATACAATATTTGCAGTCAAAAAACATTTCAATAAGACTAAACTGTGTAGTTACAAAACACAATTCCAATGAAATACTTGAATTAATACAATTTTGTTCTAAAGAAGGATTGAATTTAAAATTGCTTGATTTGTCTCCTAGAACAGACTATCAGGGAAAAATTCAGAATGATTTTTGGAATAATAACTACTTTGGATTAAACAAATTGTGTATTCCTTTTCCTAAGGTTGCTTCGGAATTTAGAACCAGTATGATAAAAAAGGGAACAGGAATACCTATGAGTGGATATAGTTTAGGAAACGGACATTGGCTACAAATAAAGGATTCTAGTAAGAAACCTTATTATGCTTTAGTATGTAAGTATTGTCCTTATAAAGATAATTGTATAGAAGGTGTATTTTCTCTTTCATTATCTGTTGGTGAAATTTTAAGAGTAGCCAATTGTGTTAATCAAAATTATTGGATAAAACTTAGAGGTTTGAATCAAAGACAAATTGAAGAAGAACTAAAGAAAATGGAAAAAATCTTTTTTTAAGTAATAATTAAAAAACAAAAAGCGAGGGAAACCTCGTTTTTTCTAAATTATTTAAAAAACTTAGAATTTATAATAATATTAGAAATAGAAAATTATTATAATTTTACAAAAATTTGAATCTATAAAGAGTGATTTAATCCGTTATAACAATTCTAATGTGCTTTATAAAATCAAGTCAAGGTTAAAATGAATGTGCTATCGCACAACCTTGACTTAATTTTATAAGCACATTGTCTTTTCAGTTAAGAGGATTTAAGGATAAGTATATTTAATTAAGTAGACATAAGTACATTTCAAGAGCAAAATACCTCATTAGAAATGAGGGCAGGAAAGAGAGTGTTCACACATCGCTTATACACATTGAAGGACAAGCCTTCAAGAGTTAATAAAAGAACAAAAATTTTAAGCAGATATGATGTAGAAATTCACTGGGTGAACTGGTTCAAACCCGCTATTCTTCGTTGAAATTGGAAATAGTGAACTAAAAAATTAAAAAAGTTCACTCATTTTAGGCAAAAGTTCACCAAGTGTACTAAAAAATTTTCTGAAATTTTGTAAAACAGTTACCGAGGAATCCTCGATAACTAGTTATAATAATACAAATTACAAAAATTTTAAGCTTGTTCCAAAATGGAACAAGCTCACTTTGTGTACTTAGTATTTGTGAAAATTTGTTAAAAAGTATTGATTTTGCAAATAAAATAACTTATAATGAATATAATAGTAGTGGATATTTAATATCTACTATAATTAAAAATGTGAGTCGCAACCCTATTTGCGTCGAATAAATGGATAGGTGAAAAAATGTGAACCGCAACCCTGCTTGCGAGATATAAATGTGCAGGTGGAAAAATGTTAATTATAGTAAAATGTGGGGTCTATAAAATTAATTTAGATCCCATATTTTCATAAAAGGAGTTAAATAATAATGATAATAGAAGATGGAAAATTTTATTTTATAAAAGATGAGTTTTTTGATATATTTAAAGATTATAAATTGATGGAAAACAAAGAATGCGGAAATAAAAGACCTTGCTACTTTTGTTTTAGAGATAGAAAAAATAAAGAAATAATATGGTTTGTTCCAATATCGACTAAATATGATAAATATAAAAAGATATATGAGAATAAAAAATTGAAAGTTGGAAACAAACCAGTATATAATTTTGTTTTTGGTAATGTGTTAGGTAAAAAAGCTGTATTTTTAATACAAAATATATTTCCAACAACAGAAGAATATATATTAGAAAAATATACAAATTCAAATATAGATGTAGAAATACCTACAGTAGTAAAAAACGAAATTATAACTACTGCATTAAGAGTTGTGAGACTTGCAGAAGAAGGCATACATATTCCATTTTATAATATTGTTGAAATGAGAAATATTTTGTTAAAAGAATAAAGAATAAAAAATATCATATGTGCAGAAATTGCACATATGGGCAATAATAAAAAACAACAGTAAATTATAAGTTATAATAATTTAAAACGAAAATAAACTTAATCCGTTCACTTAGTGTACTAGTTTAATGCACCAAGTGAACTTATTTAAATTTATAGTATTTTACAGCCAATAGTACTAGATTTTTTGTAATTGACATCATCATGGAACAGAAGAATTGGCACACTTAGAGATGGTGGGAACTATTGTACACCAATTAACAGAAGGTGCTTCTATTGAGGAAATAGAAAAAGCAGGATTAAGTGCTTATTATACAGACCATGGGGTAGATGTATATCCATCTTCAGCAGCAGGTGTACCTTTTACAGCATCATATATTGCTTGTAAAGGTGATCCCATTGCAAACTTACAAGAAGACTTAGCAGCAGAGCAAAAAGCAAGAGCAACTTACGAAAAATTAATTGATTTATGTCGTGACAATCCAGATGTATTAGATCCATTAAGATACTTAAGACAAAGAGAAGTTGTTCACTTCCAAAGATTTGGAGAAGCACTTAGAGGTGTTCAAGACAAATTAGCAGAGAAGAAGTTTTATATGAATGATATGAAACCATATAATAAAGATAATAATTGTGATTGTAACTAATCTATAAAATAAGACTTTTTTATTAATTGAGTAGAGGATAACTCTTAATGAGCTTTTTCCCTGTCATACTCCCAAAAAGCAGATGGAGCCCATCTGCTTTTTAACTAATTACAATATTCTATATCGGTTATTACAAATTCTTTATATTTTAATCCAAATAATTATCAATCTTTTTAATAAAGATGAAACTTTCCAAGATATCAAGAATTCCATAAGCTACAATAATTCCCCCAACCATTTGCAACATTGCACCATTATTAGCTAAAATATAAATTCCCGCAATAATCATCGTAATAGCAAACAATAAAGTTAATAACCATAATCTTGATTGGTAATCCTTCCATACTATCGTCGTTTGTAAATTCATAATTCCACTGTAGATAATCCAGATTGCAATGATAATTCTAAACACAGAAAGTATCATATCAGCACAAAACATAATGATAATTCCTGTTATAATTGCCACAATAGCAATTGCTAAAGAATAATTATCACTCTTGCCAGAAGCAAAATAATCAATTCCTTTTAATACTCCAATGACTATACAAATGGCACCTAATAAAATAGCAATCATTGACTTAACTGTCTCTGGTCTTGCCATTAGCATAATGCCAAATAATACAAATAAAAGCGATACAATAATGTCTGTCCAACTTGATTTTTTCAAAAATTTCTCCATATAAATCCCTTCTTTTTCTTATTTTTATTATCATTTATACTATATCACAGTCTTTTTTTATTGTACATAATTTTAAGAATTTTTTAATCTTCTTAAAAGGCTAAAAATAAAGCCTATATCTTATGATATAAGCGTTATTTAAGTCGCATTATACATTTTCTGTTTCTTTTTTAGCTACTACTTCTTTTCCATTATAATATCCACAATTTTTGCAAACTCGATGGGGCATGATTGGTTCATGACAATGTGGACAGGTTGAAAGTGTTGGATTTTCTTTTTTCCATGTTGCTCTTTTTTTGTGTGTTCTTGCTTTTGACCATCTTCTTTTTGGTTGTGCCATTCTAATTCCCTCCTTGCTTTTAGATATAGATATATATCTGTTTCATTTTTTGATTATTTTTTAGTCACTATAAAATTATACAAGTATTTTCCGGTTTTGTCAATAGTTGTTTCTCATGATTTTTAGGATTTAATTTTGTGTAGGTTACTAGTCAGCCTTGCTCTTTTCTTTTTAGTGAGAACAACAAATAATAAGGCTGAACTGTAACTTATGTGGTGACTCTTCCCTATCACCTTTCGTCTCAAAAATTTAAGTAGTAACATATTTCGCATATAATTGTTTCATATTTTTCTTCGTCAACGTTTGATTAATCCCATGCTCCGCCACCTCTGTTAAAACAGCTGTTATAAAATCTCTTATCTTAGGATTCATTTGTAATTTGTTCTTCTCTTTTTCCTCCCAATAAGATAATTCAAATTCCTTCGTCCAATTCTTGCCTTCATAAATAATACCAGCTGCTATTTTATCGCAAATCATTTCTACAGCATATGAATATGGAATAACAGGATTTATCTCTGGTGCATTGTAGTCTGTCCAATATTGTACATGATGCCTATTTCTTCCCTTATGATGTAACCAAGCTTCTGAATATCCTTTATCTTTCTTTGCTTCCGTAATTGGCGAATGATTGCCTACATAATAGTTTACACTTTCCCAAAATTCTGTTGGTGAATATTTTGATAAATCGTGTACGAGTCCTCTCCATGGCTCTCCTACTTTACAACATAATTTAAAAACCACCCATTTATGGTGCGTAATCAGTTTGAAGTGTTTGATTGCATTTTTTACTTTCATTTGTTCTTTCCTCCAGTATTAGTCTACTATAACTTTTTTGGAAAATCAATAAATTTTATTGTATTTTTTGCATACAATATAAAAAATGGGTTACAGTTCAGCCTTATTATCTGTTGTTCTTGTGGGAAAAGAGCAAGGCTGACCAGTAACAAAAATGGTTACTACTCAATCCTATTAATTTTATCAGTATGGATGAAGTAACAAAAAATGGAGGTTATTATGTGTGGTTTTGTAGGTTTTACGAATCTAAAAGAAAATAATACACAAGATAAAAATATCATAGAAAAAATGAATAAAGCACTTACCAAAAGAGGTCCTGATGAAAATGGTTATTACATAGAAAATCATATTTCGATGGGGCACAAGAGATTAATTGTAATTGACCCAAAAGGTGGCAAACAACCAATGATTGAAAAATATTCTTATGGCGATTTTGTTATTTGCTATAATGGACAAATTTATAATACAAAAGAACTTAAGAAAACATTAGAAGAAAATGGCTTTACTTTTCAGGGGCATTGTGATACTGAAGTTTTATTAAAAAGCTATATTTACTATGGTAATGATGTCGTTCACCATTTGAATGGAATTTTTGCCTTTGCTATTTGGAATTCCAAAAAGCAAGAACTATTTTTGGCACGTGACCATTTCGGCATAAAGCCCCTATTTTATACGATAAAAGATAATACTTTAATTTTTGCTTCTGAATTAAAAGCAATTTTTGAACATCCTAGTGTTACTAGAGAACTAGATGAACAAGGCATTTCTGAGATGTTTGGAATTGGTCCTGCTCATACACCAGGAACTACTATCTTTAAAAATATTTTTGAAATAAAACCTGCTCACTTTGGAATTTTTAATTCTTCTGGTTTGCACTTAGAACGATACTGGAAATTGACTTCAAAAGAACATACTGATACTTTTGCCCAAACTTGTGAAAAAGTAAAATTTCTTTTAAATGATTCGATTACAAGACAACTTGTTTCTGATGTACCTTTATGTACTTTTCTTTCTGGTGGATTAGATTCTAGTATTATTACAAAGTTTGCTGCTGACTATTGTGAAAAAGAAGGATTACCACCTTTAGACACCTACTCCATTGATTATGTAGATAATGATAAAAATTTCGTTAAAAGCGATTTTCAGCCAAATTCTGATAATTACTACATTGATTTAATGAACAAAAATTTACACACCAATCATCATAAAATTGTAATTGATACACCTGAACTTGCCTCTCATTTAGAAGATGCCATGATGGCTAGAGATATGCCAGGGATGGCAGATATTGACTCTTCCCTATTATTATTTTGTAAAAATGTAAAAGAAGAAATGACAGTATCTTTGACTGGTGAATGTGCGGATGAAATTTTTGGCGGTTATCCTTGGTTTTTCCGTGAAGATGCCTTGACTAGCAATACTTTCCCATGGTCGATTGCTTTATCTGAAAGACAAGATTTATTAAATCCAGAAATCAGTAAAAAAATCAATTTAAAAGAGTATGTTGATTTTCGTTATCATGAAAGTTTAGCAGAAGTAGAAATTTTAGATTCTGACTCAAAAGAAACTGCTGAAAAAAGAAAAATCTCACATTTAACTTTAAATTGGTTTATGCAGACACTTTTAGATCGTTCAGACCGAATGGCCATGTATAATGGTTTTGAACTTCGCGTTCCTTTTTGTGATTATCGATTAGCAGAATATGTATGGAATATCCCTTGGGAAGTGAAAGCTCTAAATGGTAGAGAAAAAGGATTGCTTCGTTATATCGCACGAAATTTTCTACCAAGTGAAATTGTAGACAGGAAGAAATCCCCTTATCCTAAAACTCATAATCCGACTTATTTAGCTAAAGTTAAATCTATGTTGACTGATATTATGAAGGATAAAAATGCACCAATTAATAATTTGTTAAATCGTGAATTTATTTTGGATATTTTGAATACAGATGGCAAAGCCTTTACTCGCCCTTGGTTTGGTCAGTTGATGACAGGACCTCAGCTTATGGCATACCTTTGCCAAGTTAATATGTGGCTTGAGAGGTATCAGCCAAAGATTGAAATTTAGGCAAAAATAGAGGTTCTATTATGAGCCTCTATTCTTATATTTTTATGTGTCGTTTTTTGATGGCCAAGTTATTGGCATTTTTTAAGTAACATATTTTTATTCTATATTTTATTTTCTAGTAATTTAATTACATCTAACAATGAGCCCATTCTTCTATATAATACATTTTTTACTTCTTTTGTTGGTTCTTCTAAATCAGGTATCATGATAGGCTTTAATCCAGCTCGATAAACAGATAATATCCCACTATTACTATCTTCTATTCCAATACACTGTTCTTTAGGCACATTTAATTCTTCTACAGCTTTTAAATAAATTTCTGGATTTGGTTTTCCATTCTCTATCATATCTCCTGCAACTATAACATTAAAAAAATCTAATATCTTAATTTTTGTTAAGTATCTTCTAATAGTTTCTTCCTCTGAAGAACTGGCTACTGCTATTTTGTAATGATTATTTTTTAGAAATCGAAGTATTTCTATTAAGCCTTTCTTCATTTTGATTCCATTCGTATTGATATATCTTTCTATAAATTCATTTCTATCATTATATAGCTTTTTGAAATTAATATTTCTGAACTTTTTGCATAATAGCTCTTTACAATATTCTTTGTTCGTTCCTCTCATTTCAGATATTATCGTATCATCTATTACAATGTTCTGACAGTCTCCTGCATACTTCCAGCCATTTTCTTTTATTTTTTCTGTATCAATCATTGTTCCGTCCATATCAAATATTACTGCATTAATTGTTTGATTATTTTTACTATTCATAGTTTTCCTCCTATAAATTCTATATTTTTTACAAAATAACTTCTTCCAATCTTTTTATATATTCTATATCATTCATTTTAGAAATAGCAAAACATTTCTTTCCTAAATCTTTTAATGATGCTCCACAATGATATAATTCTTGATTATCTATTACAATAAATCTATCATGAAATTTATTTGTTATTGCTACTTTTAAAGTTGAATATTGCTTATTAAATTTATTTATATCTAACTTTGTTATATTGCAATTTTGCGATGTTAATATAACTACTCCTACATCTTTATTTTTCTTAGATAAAATTTTTAAAATACTATCATCTATATAATTGTCTATAATTAAAATTTTGTTTTTTGCAGTTTTAATTATATCAATTATTAAACTGTAACTATCATAAATTTGTCCATCAAAAAATATTTTTTCTTTAAATTCACTTTCTTTTTTGTTTTGTAATTCATCAAATACTATATCAAATTTTTTGTCATATTCTAAAAATTTATGTTCCATTCTAGTGGATAAATTGAATATGTTAGAATTAGTAGCTATAAATTTTCTCATCTCTACAAATGCATTCATTATATTAATGCTTACTTGAATTGCAATTTGATTTTTTAGTAATCCTGAAAGCATTGCTATACCTTGCTCTGTAAATACATAAGGTAAATATTTTCTATGTTGTCCTCTTCCATTTTTGTTTAAGGTCACAATTTGTGACCTTAAATCTTCTAATTGCTTTTCTAAACTTAAGGTCGCAATTTGCGACCTTAAAGATTTTACTTCTTCTTCTGTTAATTGAAAACAAAAATTTTCTGGAAATCTTTCCTTGTTTCTTCTCACAGTTTCATTTATTCTCTTTGTTTCATAATGATATAACATAGCTACATCACTATCTAGCATAACTTGTTTTCCTCTTATCGTATAAATTAAATTTTTAATATTTTCTATTTCATTTGTTACTACATTTAGTTCTTCATTTATTGGTACGATATTATTGTTTTCTTTTTCCATTAATATCACATCCTATTTTAGATTTGATATTATTTTAAAACATTTGTTTTGTAATGTCAAGAATATTTTAATTTTTATCTAAATTATTTAGTTTCATAATCAATAGTTGTTCCATTGCTTTTTGAAAACTTAATCCATCATTATTAAATTTTCTTATAACCGTATATTCACTCTTTTGTTTTTTGTTTGTATTGTCTTTTGAATTTTTTTCCATTTTATTTTTCCTTTCATTAGTATTTTATATAGATAATTACATTGATAAATTTATTTTTCTGTTGCTTAATTTCATTTTTATTAAAATTCGTGATTTGCCATTTTCGATTAAGCCTTACAGCCCCTAATAAAATTGATATGTGTTTTTTTCTGACAGCCAAAGACTGGCCCACAACTTATGGCTTACCT
This sequence comes from uncultured Clostridia bacterium, assembly GCA_949280815.1. Taxonomy (GTDB): domain Bacteria; phylum Bacillota; class Clostridia; order TANB77; family CAG-508; genus CAG-269. The sequence goes on from CASDJM010000008.1 coordinate 49,512, forward strand.
TTGCCAAGTAAATATGTGGCTTGAGAGGTATCAGCCTAAAATTGAAATGTAATATGTAACTTATGGTCACAAATGTGGCCATAAGTTTAAAGTTTTTTACCAGCCATATATATTTCTATCTTCTATTATCTCTTGTTTTCTTGTTTGAACAGCAAAATAAGTTTGAGCAAATGCTATCTCTTCTTTTTTCGAATCACCATTTTGAGCAATTAAATAACAAGCATATCTTGTTAGCATATAGTCTTCTACTTGTCTTTTAGCTCCTTTTCCTATGTGTATCATTTTGCTGACCTTAGCAAAATGATCAAACTCACTAATTCCAGAATTTTTACAAGATTCCATTGCTTTATTAATTACTTCTAAAAAGTTTCTCCATTGTGTATAACCTAATTGAATCTGTAAATCTCTAGCATACCAAAATTCTATATTTTCTTTTTCTTCTGTATTAACAATAGAATCAAATTTTTCTTTTAATTCTATTAATTTTGTTTTTTCGAATTCCATAAATATCACTTCCATATAAATACTCATAATAGCATATTAAGATTATCTTTTAGTTCGTTTATTGGTATATTTATTTTACTATTGTAAAATTCTTTACAATATTCTTTATTGGTTCCTCTCATTTCAGATAATATCTTATCATCTATTATGATATTTTGACACTCTCCTGCATACTTCCAGCCATTTTCCTTTATTTTTTCTGTATCAATCATTGTTCCATCCATATCAAATATTACTGCATAAATTTTTCTATTCATAGCCTTAATCCTTCTACTAATACCAATAAGCTAATTTCAAAAACGAATTTATTAATTTAGTCTGTTCTTCTAGTTCTTCTTGCTTTGCTATATTATACTTTTTTCCATTCATATTTCTTGAACTTAAAGTCCATAAAAATGCTTTTAATTTAGGAAATCTTTCAATATTCTCTTTCATAAAATAAATCAAATCACATAGTTTTTTGAATATTTCACTCTGCTTTTTTTCTTCTTGTATATATTTATCAACATTAGCTATTAGTTCTAATGGCTTAGCTATTTCTAACCTATAATTGTTTTCATCAAAGGATTTTATAAAATTTTGATAGCTTTCGCAAAAAATTCTATACATCATACTTCTCCCTAAATATTCTTAATTTTTTCTCAAACTCTGTCTTTTTACTTTCAAATAAATCTTCTCTATTTAGAATTTCTTCTATAATACTATTTAATATTTCTTTATTACAGTTAGGTATTATTTGATTCAAATCTTCTATATCTTTCTCTGCAAGTCTTATTATTTTACTTACTGCAATATCTTCTTTTGAAAGAATATAAACATTAATATATTCAAATTCTTCTAATTTTACTGCTCTTTCTTTATAAGTTGGAGATAATATTGTGCTTTGATATTCTAACATATCATAATCTCTTAATAGTACAAATACTTTTCCATATTTTGCTGGATATCCTAAATCAACAAAATCTATATCTAGTGTTGCTCTTGTTGTATATTCACCTAATATGCATGCTCCTCCACCAATAATATAAATGTCAAATGGTTCAAGTTTAAATAATTTTGTTACTTCTTCCATTTCATGAAGTACTTCTATTAAATTATCTTTAATCATTATTCTGCCTCCCATAATACTTAAAGATATTTTACACTTTTTTTACTAATTTATCAATCATTTATCTGAAAACTATTTAATTCTCTTTAAATTAATAACTTTCTTACATAATTGCCATATATTTTATCACTTTTTTACTACTTTTTTAAAAATATGTAATTACACTTTAAAAAAATGCTTATTTTTCAGTACTTTCCACGCGTACCGTTTACTGACATTCTACGACTCGGTCCTCAGCTTATGGCTTATCTTTGCCAAGTAAATATGTGGCTTGAAAAGTATCAGCCTAAAATAGATTTATGATATATAAAAGAGGCTGAACAACCTCTTTTAATATCATTTTTAATTATTATACTCATTATAAAAAAATGGAATAATACTTATTTTTGCTACTAAATAGAAAATAAAGTATAATAAAATCTCTGGTGCTAGAAATAAATAGATACCCCAAGTTAAAATATTTATAAAAGTAGAAGCAATAAAAAATTTATTATTTGCAAAATTAATTTGTATTATATCAAATACATTTATTAAATATATAAAAATTCCAATGTTTGAAATATATAGTAATATATCAAGATAATGACCATCAGCATATGGAAATATACCTACTAAGGCTGATTCTGTACATGCAATAAAAATACTTACCAATAACATATATTGGATAATTTTCATGTTTTTTAACTTACATAACACACAAATAAAATAAATAACTAGCATTATACTATATATGTGTTGTAGATAGAATAAATAATATAGATTAAAGTACAGTTAACCCAATTATTGCAGCGTTATTTCTCTTTGCTAAAAAACTCTTCATGGATAATTCCCCCTTATATAATAAATTCAACATTTTCTTAACATTAACTTATTAAATTTTCAATACTTTTTAGGAAGTTAACATCTTCCATTTTATTAATTGCAAAACATTTTTTTCCTAAATCTTTTAAGGATGCTCCACAGTGATATAATTCTTTATTATCTATTACTATAAATCTATCATGAAATTTATTTGTTTTAGCTACTTTTAATGTTGGATATTGTTTATTATATTTATTGATGTCTAATTTGCTTATATTACTATTTTGAGATGTCAATATAATAACTTCTACATCTTTATTTTTCTTTGATAGCATTTTTAATATACTATCATCTATGTAATTATCTATAATTAAAATTTTATTTTTAGCAGTTTTTATTATATCAATTATTAAACTATAACTATCGTAAATTTGTCCATTAAAAAATATTTTTTGATTAAATTCTTCTTCTTTTTTGTTTTGTAACTCATCAAATACAATATCAAATTTTTTGTCATATTCTAAAAATTTATGCTCCATTCTAGTGGACAAATTGAATATATTAGAATTGGTAGCTATAAATTTTCGCATCTCTACAAAGGCATTCATTATATTAATGCTTACTTGTATTGCAATTTCATTTTTTAATAAACCAGAGAGCATTGCTATACCTTGCTCTGTAAATACATATGGCAAATATTTTCTGGTTACTTTTCTTTTATTATCAGTTTGATAATTTAAGGTTGCAATTTGCAACCTTAAATTATCAAATTCTTCTTTTGTTAGTTGAAAACAAAAATTTTCCGGAAATCTTTCTTTATTTCTTCTTACAGCAAGATTAACATATTTTGTTTCATAATGATATAACATAGCAACGTCACTATCTAACATTACTTGCTTTCCTCGAATCGTATAAATTAAGTTTTTAATATCTTCTATTTCATATTTTACTACATTTAATTCTTCATTTATTGGTACGATATTATTGTTTCTATTTTCCATTAATATCACATCCTAAATTTTTTTATTTCCTTTAGGTAACTTATTACTATTTGCTATCTTTTTATTTTCTGATTTCACTCTTCTTCCAATTTTTTCAAATCTTCTGCTGGTTTCAAACTTTCTAGCATACCAAAATTCATATTTTCTTTTTCTTCTGTATTAATAATAGAATCAAATTTTTCTTTTAATTCTATTAATTTTGTTTTTTCAAATTCCATCACTATCACTTCCATATAAATACTGGTAGTGTAAACTAATTTTAAAATTAATTTGTCTACACACCTTGTCTTTTAAGG
>CASDJM010000009.1 GCA_949280815.1 uncultured Clostridia bacterium
GCTCTTCAATGGCTCCAATTTCTGTCTTTTCTCTGGCTTCCATGGCTTTGGTTATTAGTCCATTATCTCCTGTTAGTGTGGCAATTGTTACTGATGCTAATATTAGCAAGATAATAATCGTAATTACTAAAGCAATTAATGTGATACCTTTTTCTTTCATCTAAACTCCTTCTTTCCTTTGTTTTCTTATGATTTGTTGTGTTATGTTTCTTTGTTATATCTTTGTCTTGTTTATTTATACCACATTAATTATTTTTTGTAAATACCTATTATATTACTTTTTTATTACACTATGATTAATTGTTACTGTTCAATCAATACTGTCAACCTAACTCTAAAATCCTACAATCATTAATTTTTATTAAATAAATAGGTAATCTATAAAATATGGCTGAAAATTGAATGCAACTGAAAAATATTAGAGATTCTTATCTGATAAAATGAGAGATGTTCAAGGCAAATGCTACTATATCAATATTTTTTCAATTTTTCGGTTACCCTACATAACACTAAGAAATATTCAAAATACAGCTGAACGATACCCGAAAACAGGACCCTTTCCAGCTGTATTTTGAATATTTCTAAAGCTTTATTATTTATTGTTCTTGTGAGAAAAAAGCAAGGCCTGACCAGTAACGATTAATTTACGATAATCTCCTAAGTAATAACTTAAAAACGTCCCAATATAAAATTAACTTCCAGTAAATTTAGTTTTATATTTAACCTTTTTGCCATGTATTAATATAAATACGACTAAATTTTCACTTGTTCTGCATGTACCTTTATCTGAACGTCTTGAATCATATCATCATTTAAATAATTTTTAGTCTTATCATAGATAATTTCTAACTGATAATCATCCTCTTGCACAATTTCTTTTTTTAAATTCATATCAGCAGTTTTATTATTTTCTAATAGAATTTCCTCATTATTTTTATATAATTTAAAAGAGATTGCTTCGTCTTTTTGAAATAAAATTTCAATATTATACGCTAAATCAATTTGTGTCACTTCACCATTCTCTTTATAATTTTTTATTTTAAAATTATAATACTCTTTTTCCTTTTTTCCATTAATTTCTGCGATAGAGCCATTTTCTATCATTACTACTGGCTCTGCAATCTTGCTATTAGTTTCTATGTTTGTACTGCTAAAATGCTTTCCCATACTACAACCTGAAAAAAATAGTCCCAATACCATAAAGCTTACCAGTGCAAGAGTTATTTCCCTTTTTTTAGTTTTAAATAAATTTTTTAATTCTCTTCTTCACACCTCCTCCTATAATATAATTCCATCAGTTTAAGGTTCATCTATTATGTTTGTAACACCTTGTAAACACTTAAATTGTATTATAATAGTAAGAACAAGATTTAGCTTGTCCCTACTATTATACTCTGACAAATAAAAAATAATAGAATAAAGATTACTTTTACCGTATACATACAAAATACATTTTCTAAACTTCTATCACTTATAATGGTTATCTTATGTCTGTGCTTCTACTTGTGTACCTGATACAACTACATTAAAAGTATAAGTAGCTATATTTTGCGCATCTTGTGTATCAATTTCATCATTATTACCAATCTCGTTTTCGTTGTCTCCTGTTTCATATGGCCATTCCCAATAAATTGTTAATATTTTTGCTTTTTCCTCATCATTAGCCTGAATGGTTCCTGACAAGATACTTTCTAATTCAGTAATAGAATCATATTCTTGGTCATCATAGATAAACTTTAAATTGGTTGGTTTAGTACTTTCATTTGTAAATTTAATATTATAATTAATTCCGACATCAGAGCCAGTTCCATCTATCATAATATTAAAACTACCATTCGTTCCAGGAGCAATTTTATGTTTGTCTAAAATTTCATTATCACAAGTAGATTCTAACTGAATGGTCTGTACTTCTTCTTTTTGCCCATTTACCCTAAAGTTCCATGTTGCCACTTCTGCCATTCCATCACCTCTCACCTCTGACACATATTTAGAGTAACTTTGCCCTCCTATAAAAGATAATAGAACACATGATAGAACAGAAATAATAAGAATTACTTTCTTCTTTTTACTCAAATAGGCACCCCTCCTTTTCTTTTAATTTTTAAGTTGGATTATTTCTGATAAAATTTTGAATTAAAATTTCTTTGAATAAATAATAGAAATTTGAAAATGTAACTTGATTATAGTTCTGCCAAATAAAAATGTCAATCACTTTCCATCGCAAATTTCGACATTTTTAACAAACTATCCATAAGTTTGAATCATAATCTTTGCCATAATTAGTTACCAAATTTATTTATATTTTGTATTGACTTTTCCATTTTTTTACAGTATACTATTCTCATATTTTCAATCTATTATTAAATCATTTTCCCCAATTCAAAAATCAAATATTGAAAGGAGGCATGCATATTGCACAAAAAAATAAAAATCTTTATTTCTTTATTTTTCATTTTTACTTTTCTTATAATTTTTCAAATTAGTTCCGCCAAATATGTTATCGAAAACATTTACACTGTGGCAAAAATTGATATTGACAGATGTGAACCAAATATTGAACTCATTGATATTATTTCTTCTAATACAACTTATCCTACCTATGCCAACAAAGCTCATTTCATCACAGGTCATATCAAAATAACAGAAAAAAACATAATCAAGAACAATTTATCGTCAAACAGTATCAAATTTACAGTAGGCAACAATTTAATTACACCAGATTTCAAAAGCTTTTCTCTCATTTCTGAAAATACTACCGAAAAAACATATGAATTTTCTTTTACTAATATAACCATTGATGGTCCTTTAACTCTTATAATTCCAGAAGGAATTGTAGAAGACAAATCTGGTTTAGTCAATGAACAAAAATCTGTTTCTACTGGTATTATCATTGATAATACACCACCTGTCACTACTTTTACAGAAGCAGCTAGTCTTGATGGCAAATCAAAAGCTGAAATAACTTCTAATGAAAGCATACAACCTATCAATGGTTGGAACCTTGCTAGTACAAACACAGAATTGTCCAAAGAATTTTCCAATTCTATTTTATATACTCTACCTGTTACAGATTTTGCACAAAACTCTTCTGTAGTTTTAATTGATATTCAAAAAGCAACAAATATCTTGCTTCAATATGGATCGTTTGTTTCCTCTAATAATCAAATTCTTGTATCTAATGGCCAAGTATCAGCACCTAACCCTACTTCTTCTAACTCTATTTACATTAAATTATCTGGTCATTCCAATTCTTCTTTAAAAGGAAAAAATTATATTTATACTAATCTAAAAAATGGCTATATTTTTTCTTCCATTACAGAATGGATTGCATCAAGATTGAAAGATATTTCTGATTTTTCTATCGTCTTCCAACCTTTTGTAAAAAATGTTGGTTGGTTAGAAGCTATTTCCAGTGAACAAGAAAATTTATATCATCCAAACAACTCTATTTCTGCTTTTCGCATCAATCTCGTTCCTAAAACGGAAAAACAATATTTGATTAATTTTTGGAATCGTGATACTGGTACTACACATATTAATTAATTCTATTTTTTATTGACTCCAATAATTCCACCTAAAATGCCAAATATCATTCCAATTACAATCATAATAATACTTTGCATTTCTAATCCAAATTTCCAATTTAAAATACTAGAAATTAAATAAATAGTAAATATATAAATTCCACCTATTAGAGCTCCATTTAGCAAACCATTCTTTTTAATCTTAGTATTTCCAATTGAACTTCCAATTAAAATACTAATAGCAGTTATGACAATGATAACTGGGTTAATGATGGTCTCACTTATTTCTGTGTAAGTAAGCATAGTAGCAAAAATGAGTAATAATATAAATGTGGCAAGTAGAGATATTCCTACTCCTTTGGCAATATTAGTAACAGTGTTTTCCATTTTGCACACTCCTTTTTAGTTTTTGTTTAATTTATATGTTTCTAAAAAAAGAAATAGAACTTTGAATCAATTCTATTTCTTATTATGTTTTATTCCAACCAAAAAAACGATAGTTACTTTCGCTTTTTTTGGCTCCTTTGCGTAGGACGTATTCCAAAAATCTATCGCAAAAAAGTTCTTATTTCCATTTCAAATGTAGTTATAGCAATCTATTTACTTATATAAAAACAGGTAATTTATTTGTTGTTCTTGTGAGAAAAAAGCAAGGCTGACCAGTAACACTATTTTAACAATTTCACAAGTGAGTTTGCATTTAAAATAGTATTTGATATAAATTCGCCTTCATAAAAGTTAGCCCAATTATTAAATATACAAGGTACATTTTTTGCTTTTTCTAGTGAATCTATTTTTATAAAGTGAATTTTAATATTATTTTCTTTTGCATATTCAGTTAATTCATTTACTTCGTATTCTACATAAGGACATTCTGGACTATAATAAACAGTAAAATCGTCATTATCTATTTTCATAAGTCTAGCATTATCATTAAATTTTGGAGTTTCATTATTACCAAATTGTAATGCTAATAATTCATAATCGGAAATAACATCTACAACTTTAAATCCGGAATAGTTCAAAAAATTTCTTTTCGCCAATAAATGGTTTCTTCTTTTTAGAAACTAAAGTACATATACCACTTTTACCTTTTTCTTTTGAATCATTTATTGCATATTCTAGTAATTCTTTTCCAATTCCTTTTCCTTTAAAACTTCCTGCTACCCATAAGCAATAAATATATTCATAATTTTTACCGCTAATAGGAATCCAAGCTGTCTCTATTGGTTCATATTCAATAAATATTTTTCCTCTTGCATTTAATTTTCTAAATACATGCCCATCCTTTAATTTACTTTTAATCCATTCTTTTTTACTATCTACACCTGCTTGATGTTTTGGATCTCCGATAGCACAACATATATGTTCCTTTTCTATGTTTTCTAATGTTAAATTTATATATTCATTCATATTCTACCTCTTTTCTATATAAAGGCTAATTGTTCTTGTTGTTTAATTTCTTTTTTATATGCCTTTACTATATCACTCATAAATTACTTTTTGTTTCTATTGATACCCCAAAATTAAAGTATGAAATCAATTCTAATGCTTGTCTTGTTATTCCGTATTGTCTTTCAAAAGGATTATAAGTATCTGACATCGCACCTATATTCCTATTACACCTTTTTTTCTTTTTAATTTTAGTTCTCGTTTAATATTTCTATTTCATCTTTCTTTGCTCTACTCTGTCAAAATCCTCTACTTGATAGCAATTACTTCTACTATCACAATAAATACATTTATGGTAGCAACCTTTGTATAGATTCATATTATATTATAATCAATTCCAAACCATTCTTCTCATGTGTCGCTCTTTGAAGTATTGTTTTTGCTTCTATAAATTCCATAATTATTCCTTTTTTCTTATTGGGTGTCTTATAACTGTCTTTAATTTACTTGCATCACATTTTCTTGGATCACTCACATATACTTCATGATGAAATCTGTTATCTGTAATATCTAGTTCATATCCATTTTCTATCATATATTCGTGCATTAAATTTATTGTATTTGGTTCATCATCATAAGAACCTACGTGCATACATTGAACACAGATTCCTTCATCATAACTTAAAAATTCTACTTTTGAAAAGTCTGTTTTTTTCTTATTTGTTGCTTCCTTTATAGCCCACTCAAAATCTTCTTTAGTTACAAAGTCTGGTAATCTAATAATAGATATAAAGTTCATTTGGTCTTTATTATTATAGTCAATACTATCCTTCACTCCATCTTGCCACCAAAATCCTTCAAGTGGTGGAACTACATATTCAAAATAACCATCTATTTTATGTGCTCCCTTATAACTCATTTTTATAGTAAAAGCAATCGCATATAAAAGTCCTATGGTCTGCTTATACTCTCCGTTTTCATTATTAGGATTTCCCTTACCTCTAACTGCAATATAATTCATTTTAGGAATTTTTACAATGCTTGGTTTATTCTTTGGCATATAAAATTCCTTATATTCTTTTTTATAATCAAAAGCCATAATTTTATTCCTCCTTAAACAAAGTATATACTATATAACTTGACAACTGTGTGTCATATTATAAATAATTTTTTAAAGTTTTTTGTAGTTTATCTTTTATTATATTTTTGGCATAACTAGGCTTTAAAACTTTTGCATATTCTCCAAAAGATAAAATATAACCAATACCCATTCATTTTCTGGGTATTTCACTTTTATAATAAAGTTTCCATCTTCTTTTTTCGTTATTTCTTCACTTTCAAATTCATCATATACTCTATAGGTCATAGCTTTATTTATTTCTAGTTCAAGTTCTATTATTTTAAAATTATGTTGTTCATTCTCTTCTTCTTTTGGTAATTCTCTTTCAAAATGTTCTTGCAACATTTTAACTTTTTCTATTCTAGCGATTTTGAATATTCTGTAATCTTTTTTTAATTTGCAATAACTTACTAAATACCATGATTTATCTTTAAACCATATTTGTAATGGTTCTACAATTCTTTTACTTTCTTTTCCATTAGAATTATAATAAGTAAATTGTACTAACTGCTTATTTAAAATAGCAGATTTAATAATGTCAAATCGTTCTTCTTTGGCATTACTCCAATTAGAGAAATCAATTTTAATCCAATCATTTATTTTTTTATTAAATAATATACTTAATTTTTCCAAAATATCTTTTTCATCCTGTGCTTTTACTTTTTTCATTCCTTGTAAGGCAAACAGAATTTGATTTTGCTCTTTTTCAGAAAGAATAGTCTTATTTAGTACATATTCATCTAAAAGTCCTATTCCTCCATCTTTTCCTTTACTTGCATATTTTCCTCCTATCAATAGTCTTGCCCATGCTGGGCACACTGCAGAAAGGGGGAAAAAACTTTAAGTTTCTTCCCTCTTTTCTATTTTTTAATAACAACCTTTTCCTCTCTCACACCAATTTTAGCTAACTTATTTTTCTTTAAATTGCCATCTAAAATCTCCTCTGCTAGCTTATCCTCTAATAGACTTTGAATCGTTCTTCTAAGAGGTCTTGCACCAAAGTTTTTATCAATTCCTTGGCTTGCAATTAATTCTTTTACTTCTGGTTCTAGCTCAACCTTTATTTTCTGTAAAGCTAAACGATTCGTTACTTCTTTTAGCATAATATCAATAATTTCACTAATTTCTGTATCAGTTAGTTTATGGAACACAATAATTTCATCAATACGATTGATAAACTCTGGTCTTAATTCTTTCTTTAAGGTATCCATCACTTCTCTTTTGGTTTCTTCATATTCCTTTTTGGCATCTTCTTCTGCATTTCTAACCTGGCTAAATCCTAGAGCTTTTTTATCGGTAATTAGTCTAGCTCCAATATTAGAAGTCATAATAATAACTGTATTTTTGAAATTTACTGTTCTTCCTTGACTATCTGTTAAACGTCCATCTTCTAATATTTGTAATAACATATTCATTACATCTGGATGAGCTTTTTCGATTTCGTCAAATAGAATAACAGAATATGGTTTTCTTCTTATTTTCTCAGTTAATTGACCTCCTTCATCAAATCCTACATATCCTGGAGGTGAACCAATTAATTTAGATACCGAATGTGGCTCCATAAACTCTGACATATCAACTCTTATCATGGCATTTTCATCACCAAATAAGCTTTCTGCCAAAGCTTTAGATAATTCCGTTTTACCCACACCAGTCGGTCCTAAAAATAGGAATGAACCAATTGGTCTTTTTGGGTCTTTTAAACCAACTCTTCCTCTACGAATGGCTTTGGCTACTGCTTCAACTGCCTCATTTTGACCGATTACTCTTTCATGTAGATTTTTTTCCAAATTTTTTAATCTAATATTTTCATCTTCTGTTATTTTACTAGCTGGTATTCCTGTCCAATTGCTAATAACTTCTGCTATATTTTCTTCTGCAATATCTGTTACTTGTCTGTTATTTTTGTTTTTCCACTTCTTTTGCTCTTTTTCATATTTTTCTTTCAATTCTTTTTCTTTATCTCTTAAAGTCGCTGCCTTTTCAAATTTTTGAGTTCTTACTGCTTCTTCTTTATCTTTTTTTGCCTCTTCTATTTTTTCTTCTAATTCCTTTAAACTATCTGGCTCTGTGAATGTTTTTAATTTTGCCCTAGAAGCTGCTTCATCAATTAAATCAATCGCCTTGTCTGGTAAAAATCTATCATTGATGTAACGAACTGACATGGTTACTGCTGCTTCAATGGCTTCATCTGTAATTTTAACTCCATGATGTGCTTCGTATTTATCTCGAATTCCTTTTAATATTTGGATGCTATGTTTCTCACTTGGTTCATTCACATTAACAGGGCTAAATCTTCTTTCTAAAGCAGCATCTTTTTCAATGTATTTTCGATATTCATTTAAAGTCGTTGCTCCTACTAATTGAATTTCTCCTCTTGCCAGCATTGGTTTTAAGATATTAGCGGCATCAATTGCTCCTTCTGCTGCTCCTGCACCAACAATTGTATGCATTTCATCAATAAATAAGATAATATCTCCTGCCTTTTTCACTTCTGCTAATGCTTTTTTTATTCTTTCCTCAAAATCACCTCTATATTTTGCTCCTGCTACCATACCTGAAATATCCATGCTAACAACTCTTTTATTTTTTAGTATTTCTGGCACATCTCCTGCTACTATTTTTTGAGCTAATCCTTCTACTACTGCTGTTTTACCAACACCTGGCTCACCAATTAGACAAGGATTATTTTTAGTTCTTCTTGATAAAATTTGAATCACTCTTTCAATTTCTTCTTTTCTTCCTATAATTGGATCTAACTTTCCTTCTATTGCTTTTTTCGTCAAATCCTCCCCAAATTGATTTAAGGTAGTTGTTTGATTAAAACTGCCACTTTTTCTTTCTGTATTTCCATTTTTCTCTTCTCCTTGTAAGTCTTCTCCTTCATTGATTACTTTGACAATTTCATTGTATAATCTTGGAATATTCACATTTAATTCTAACAAAATTCTAGCTGCAATACAGTCTCCTTCTCTCAATATTCCTATTAATAAATGTTCTGTTCCAATGTAATTATATCCTAACTTCCTTGCTTCAATAAAAGCATTTTCAATGACTCTTTTTGTTCTTGGGGTGAAGCCTAATGTTTCTGTAATTGGTTCTTCTTGTCCAATTAATTCTACAATTTTATCGATTACACCATCTGGTGTAACCTCTTGATTTCCTAATACTTTAGAAGCAACTCCGCTTCCTTCTTTTGCTAAGCCATATAAAACATGTTCTGTTCCAATATAATTATGCCCTAATTCAATGGCTGCTTCATTTGCTAATTCAATTGCCTTTTGGGCTCTGTTTGTAAATTTATATGTCATTTTAAAATCACTCCTTTCATGTTCATTGATGTGACAGTGGAAACAGGTCTATTTTGTCTCATCATCTTTACTTTTTATGTTAATCATTATATAATATAAGTCAGAAAATTTTATAGCCCTAACGCATCAGAGCCTCCCTGTGAGGTTCTTTTATTTTTCATTTAAAACCTGCTGAACTACCTCTGCTCTTTTAATATCTCTCTCAATTGGTTCATACTGTTCCCCCACAAACTTTTGCAAATTAGCAGGCTTTGTATACAAATACAGTTTTTGTACCTTCAAATCCGTCAATTCCTTCAAAATACCCAAATCAGTACCTAGCTTGATATTAGATAATAATTTTCTGGTCTCTTCTGAAGAAATTTTCTTGCAATTACTTAAAATCCCATAACTTCGATAAATCAAATCCTCTAATGCAATATCATCTTTTGCCAAAATCTTTCTTGCTTGTCTTTCTTGTTTGATGATTTTTTCTACGATTACATTTAAATTTTGCACAATTTCTTTTTCCGTCACTCCCAATGTCTGTTTATTTGAAATTTGATACATATCTCCTGTACTTTCTGTATTATCTCCATATACCCCTCTAATATTAATACCAAAACTATTAATCGCTTCTAGTACTTTTTTCGTATTTTTTGTTTTGGAAAGGGCTGGTAAATGCACCATAACGGAAGCTCTTAAACCAGTTCCGACATTATTAGGACAAGCTGTCAAATAGCCATATTTTTTACTAACAGTATACCCTAATATCTCTCCTATTTTCTCATCAATTTCAATCGCTAAATTTAACGTATTCTCTAAATCCATTCCACAACTAAATACCTGTATTTCCAAATGATCTTCATTTCCTACCATAATACAAATATTCTCTTCATCATTAATTAAAATACCACCTGTCTCATTCTTTTTTAAAACAAAATCTGGACTAAGTAAATTCTTTTCTACTAAACTCATTTTAGTAATATCATCCATATCTTTTAATCGAAAAAACTTTAACCCATATCCAATATTATAAAGACCTTCTTTTACTTTATTTTCTAAAGCTTGTATGTCTTCTTTTTTTGTTAAATTAAATTTAAACTCATGTAGATTTCTAGCAAACCTTATTCTCGTACTTTTTGCTACATCTGAATTCTCATTACTTTGCAAATACCAATTCATTCTCCTACCTCCTATTTTGTTACAACTTAAGTCCATAAACTTTTTAGAACAAATCGGAAAGCCTTAACATTAGCATATTTTTAACTTTCCTTTTTGGCTTTCCTTTAATTTGTTCGTGTGCCAAATTTATGAAATAAATTTGTGTACAATGTATTTTATATAATAAGACTAAACCGTAATCATTTTTGGTAATTTTCTAATTTTCTTTTTCTATCTTTTTAATTTCATCTCTTATTTTAGCTGCCTCTTCATATTTTTCTTCTCTAATCGCTTGCTTTAACTGTCCTTGCAATTTTTCTAATTGATTTTCTTTTTTATTATTTTCTGACTGATTTGTTTTTTCCTCTTTTTGAGTCGATTGATTCGCTATTTTTTCATCTATCTTGCCATCAATTATTTTCCCAACTCTGCCTACATGACAATTTGCTCCTTGTATTCTTCTAATGATTGGATCTAGTCTTTCTCCAAATACATCATAGCAATTGCCACATCCTAATTTTCCTGTGTTGGCTATCTCTTCAAAAGTAGAACCACAATTGTTACATTTTAAGGCTTTTATTTCATTCAATAATGGCATGAACTCTGGTGTTGCAAAATCCTCCATAAATTCTCCGAAAAAGCTAGAAAAATCAATTGGCATATTAAAATCCATATGACTGATACCTAATTTTTTACTGCATTCCTCACATAAATTCAATTCCTTTCTTCTTCCGTTTATATTTTCTGAATACCTCACATTTGCTTCTCTTTTTCCGCAATTATCACATAACATTTTCAATTCCTCCTTCTTTTCGATGATTTTGGGGACAGATGAAAAAATCATCTTCTATTTTTTCTCTATCATGATTTTTTACTTCGTCCCTAAAATCATGATTAATTTAGATTTATTAGCATATTTTTAAAAATTCTTGCTCTTACTTTATCTTTTGTTTCTTTGTCTAATTGTAAGACATTATCACTAGTTGCTACTTTTAATAATTTTGCCTCCTTAGCTTCTAAAATATCATATGTTAGAAAGTCGCTAATTAATATATCTACTTCATTTGATGTTATTTCACTTCCTATATTATTTATGATATGCATGATATAGTCAGATTTTGTATTGTTCACTTTTTTAATTGTAATATGACCTCCGCCACCTCTTCTACTTTCTACATAGTATCCCTGTGATGGTTTAAATCTAGTTGCTATGACATAGTTGATTTGGGATGGTACACATTTAAATTGTTCTGCTAATTCGTTTCTTTGTATTTCAATGCTATCTTCTTCATCAAACAGTTCTTTAATAAATTCTTCTATGATATCTGACATTCTCATCTTTCTCATCTCCTATTTTTTCTGCTTTTAACTACAATATTTATTCCCTTAACTGACTTTGACTTTCTTTGACCTACAATCTAATTATACTCTTTCTTTTTATTTTTTCAACACCTTTTTCTGACCTTCTTTGACCTTTTTCTTCCCTCTTATTTTATTTTCGTCTTCTTTTCTTGCTTTTTCTCTCTTTTTCGTTATCTTTTAACTATTTTCAATTTCATTCCTTTTTTAAGGCACAAATATTTTCATAGCCAAAATTGTAATTATTTTTCAACGTTATCTTCTTTCTCTTTGGTTATGTCCTGCAACTCCTCTACCTTCTCTTTTTGTTCAGGTAAAGATACCCATGCAAAATAAGAGGATATGAATTCTCCATATTTTGTAGCATCCTCTCCTACTTCTGCAATACCATATTCTACTTGTTTTTCTTTTTCTTGCTTTTTGGTTTTATCTTCCATAAAAATGCACACTCACTTTCTCTCTTATTTCTATGTATTGAGCAAATTTCAATTTGTCTTTTATTGTTATGTGCATTTTTTTCAGTTTTATTCATTTATGGTTTGTTTTATTTGTTACTGTTCATCCTTATTATTTGTTGTTCTGGTGAGAAAAGAGCACGGCTGACCAGAACTCTTATTTTTGTAAATCTTCTAAAATTAACATAAAAGTATTTCCTTTTTTACCAATATATGCTATAATAGTAACAGTTGTAATCAAAGGAGGAATTTTTCATGTGGCAAATCTGGTTAATCATTGCAGGTGTCTGTTTAATTATTGAAATCATGACAGTAGGATTTTTAATTTTCTGGTTTGCAATAGGAGCTTTACTCGCTATGGTTGTTAGTTTATTCACGGATAATATAATCATTCAAACCTCTGCATTTGTCATATCTTCAACCATTTTAATTTTTGCGACCAAGCCATTTGTTAAAAAATTTGCCAATAATAAAAATACGATTCAAACCAATGTCTATTCAACCGTTGGAAAAACAGGAATTGTGACAAAAGACATTGATTCCATTCAATCTCTTGGTCAAGTAAAAGTTGGTGGAGAAGTTTGGTCTGCAGTTGGATTAGATGATATCAATATTCCTCAAGGTACAGAAGTAGAAATCAAAGAAATAAAAGGTGTAAAAGCAATTGTTGCACCTATTCAAAAACTAAACTAGCCATTCATGTTTTACTTGGCGCAATTAAGTAATTTATCTTAAATTAACTATTAACATTGGTTCATTACAGATAGCTTATTATATATAAAATTTAAAGGAGGAGAAAATTATGTGGTTTTTATTAGTTTTACTTGTTATTATTCTAGTAATAGCATTTATGTCTATTAAAATCGTCAAACAATCTGAGGTGTACATTATTGAAAGATTAGGTAAGTTCTACAAAGTAGCTGATGCTGGTCTTACTATCATTATTCCATTTTTTGACCATGTAAGAAGTGTTGTTAGCTTAAAACAACAAACGATGGATATCCCACCTCAAGGTGTTATTACAAAAGATAATGTTACGATTACAATCGATACGGTTGTATTCTATCAAATAACAGATCCTGCAAAAGCAGTTTATGAAATTCAAAGTTTAAAGAAAGGTATTGAATATTTAGCCATTACAACCATTCGTGATATCATTGGTAAAATGGACTTAGACGAAACCTTTAGTTCAAGAGATGGTATTAATAATCAATTAAGAGTTGTTCTTGATGAAGCAACTGATAAATGGGGCTGTAAAATCGATCGAGTAGAAATCAAAGACATTACCCCACCTGCTGATATTAGAGATGCCATGGAAAAAGAAATGAATGCAGAAAGAAATAAAAGAGCTTTAATTCTAGAATCAGAAGCACAAAGACAATCAGCAATTACAATCGCCGAAGGTAAGAAGCAAGCTGCTATTCTAGAAGCAGAAGCTGATAAAGAAGCAAAAATCAGAAGAGCTGTCGGTGAGGCACAAGCTATTAAAGAAGTTGCTGATGCCAAAGCAAAAGAAATTCAAATGGTTTATGATGCTATGAAAAAAGCTGACCCTAATGATAAATTAGTTCAATTAAAATCTTTAGAAGCTTTAGAAGAAGTCGCTAAAGGTGAAGCAAATAAAGTATTTATTCCTTTTGAAGCAACCAATGCTTTGAGTTCATTGGGTGCTATGAAAGAAGTTGTAACAGATAATAAGAAAACAGATAAAAAATAAGTGAAATGCTTTATATTATAGGAAGTTCGTAGAACTTTCCTATAATGATAAATTTAGGGGACGGAAAATACCGTCCCCATCTTTTTTTTATCTTCAATTTATGAACTTTCTTGGAACTCTTGCAGAAATCGTACTGATAATTTCATAATTAATCGTATGACATTTATGAGCTATTTCATCTAAAGTTATTTGGTCATTATCCCAAATCCACACATCATCTCCCACTTCTACTTCGTCCAAATCGGTTACATCTGCCATAAATCCATCCATACAAACTTTACCAACAATAGGAACTTTGTGTCCACGAATGACTACCTGTCCATTGTTGGATAATTCTCGTCGAAAGCCATCTGCATATCCAATTGGAATGGTTGCTATTTTACTCTCTCTTACAGTACTAAAACTTCTACCATAACTAATGCTAGTTCCTTCTTTTACTGTCTTTAAAAAAGTTATCTTTGATTTTAATTTTGCAACTGGTTTTAATGCTATTTTTTCGTGTATCCCTTCTCCTGATTCATAGCCATATAGAATCATACCAGGTCTTATTAAATTATACTGTGCTTCTGGAGCATTAATGATTGCATTAGAAGCAGATGTATGAATATATTTAATATTTTTTACTCGCTTTGTTATGATTTTTACTGCTTTTCCAAAAGTCTCTAATTGTTGTTTTGTATATGTTTCATCACTATCTGGTGATGACAAGTGAGTATAAATTCCCTCTATTTTTACATGGTTTGTTCTTTGTATTTCTTCTAAAAAACTTGGTAGTTGTTGCAGTGATAGCCCAGTTCTTCCCATTCCAGTTTCTATTTCAAGATGAACTCTTATTGGTTTATTTTGTTTTTGCACTTCTTTTAGAAAATTGTCTGATGACAATCCAATTACTAAGTCATTCTCAATGATTTTATCAATTTCGCTGGTTGCTGGTTGATTTAATATAAAAATATCTTTTGCATAGCCAAGATTTCTTATTTGGGCTCCCTCATCTACTGTTGCTAGTCCTACTATTTCGAATTCATTGATAACATCTAGTCTTGTATTTAAATAAGTGCCATAGGCATTGGCCTTGATAATTGGCATAATAGTAGTATTGAAATTTAATCTTTTTCTAATTTCTTCTATATTATTTTTAAAATGATTGATATTAACTTCCATTACCGTTGGTCTTGTGATTTCGTTTTGATTCATTTTTAATTTCTCCTCATTTACATGTTTCCTATTCTCTTAAATCCTAGTTTATCAGTTTTTGCTCACTTATTCAATAGGCTATAATTCATATTCTTTTATCTCTGCATTTTCTAGTCCCAAATGCAGAAGTTTACCATCCTCTGGAATCCCATCAAAATACGCATGGAATGCTCTAGAAACTCCTTTGTGTGCAACAACTAAAACTTTATTATAATCTTTACCTTTCAATTCATTTAAAAAATCATTTACTCTTTCAAATAAGCTCTGAACGGTTTCTTCTGTTCCATATCTAATATCTGTAGGATAACTCCAGTAGATTTCACGATTAGTACATTCAATTGGTTTTCCTTCAAGATTTCCATGTTTTCTTTCTTCTAATCTGTTATCCATTATAATTTCCTTATTTTTTGAATTTATAATATCTGCTGTGTGCCTTGCTCTTAATAATGGAGAACAATAAATAATGTCAAATTCCATTTCTTTGATTTTTTCCTTAAGTTTTTCTGCTTGTTGTATTCCATTTTGATTGATATCTTCCCATCTAAAATTATACAAATTGCTTATATTGGTATCTGTCTGTCCATGCCTTACTAAATATACTTTCATGTTTTGCCTTCTTTCCCACTTTCAATTTTCGCCTCGTGAGAGGCGTTTTTTCTTTTTTCTACTACATGATATTAATGGATAAAATGTCCTAACAATTTATGCCTTCTAAAAACTACAAGAGAATAATTTTCGTAGGCATAAATTTTAAAACTTCGAGGAAAAGTGCAGTAGCGCTTTCGACCAATTGTACTTTTTCTTAGAAGTTCTACGTATTTATTTATATATTTCTTTACTTGATAATAAATATTATATTTTATTATCTACACTGCAACATTGTGCTATACTAACACTACCAAATGAGTTTGTCTCATTTGTACAAGTTCCATTTGTTTATATTTTGACCTTGTTTCTTGTTTTATTGGAACTTGTTAGGTTGAGATTACTTTTGAGCAAGTTTACTTGTGAAAATGTAGCGAAACCGTTGCAGTTTGAAAGTCTTTATAACTCTAGCTTCTTATTTAGTGTTTTAGTGCTATTTATTTAGATTTTTTGATGGCATAATTCATACATTAATTTTTTTACT
The DNA here is from genome assembly GCA_949280815.1 of uncultured Clostridia bacterium. Lineage (GTDB taxonomy): Bacteria > Bacillota > Clostridia > TANB77 > CAG-508 > CAG-269. The sequence goes on from CASDJM010000009.1 coordinate 16,345, forward strand.
TTACAAAGTTCAGAAATATTCAAAAAATGTTTAGTTTGCTTGTGCTTTTGTAAAGTATGTAGTATAGTAATTACACACTTTACTTGACAAAGTCTATAGTTAATTTCTATTCACGTTCTTTATCTAATCTTTTCCCATCTAATACCTTAATTCCTTTAACAGTTCCTTTATTATTTTCATATCCTTCAATCCAATCATATTTTTTGTCGCCATCTTTTCCTGTTTTTACTTTAAATATATTTATTATATATTCATCTGCAATTATCAAATTTGTTCTATTTTTATTATATGAAACTGTTGCATTATTTACATTATATAATTGAGATTCTATCATTTTATTAAATATTTCTTCGTCTTTTATATTAAGAGCCTTATATTGTTTGCATTTGTTATAAAGCTTTTTTTGGATGTCTTTTACTTCTTTAAAATTATCTGAAAATGAGGCTTCTTCCTTTCCTTTAAAATATCCTTTATTTATTGTACATCTATTTCTATAATAATCCCATATTTGTACATAATCAATTGCATCATTTTTGTTATTAATCTTCTCTATGTCTTTATTAATACAACTAAGTGTTAGTTTCTCTAATCCTTCTAGTTGTTTATTTAATTCTTCTGTTCTTCCTTTTTTATCTGTTATAGATATTCTGTCTAACATTTGTCTAACATTATTATTTGTATCTAAAATATCTTTTAATGTGCTATCATTACATTTTTCTTGCATTTCATCCTCAACATTTTTATTTTTTTTATCTATTTCATTATATAAGGCTTCTATTCTTGTTGTTATATAACCTGAATAATCTGAAACATATAAAGATATATTAGTTATATATTCATATAATTTTGCACCTACTTTCTCTCCATATTTACTATCTAGTCTATTTGATAGAAAACTAAGTAAATCTTCTTTCCTTGGATTTGTCATATACTCGTCCATTTCATTTTCTCCAATTAGAAATGCCAATTTATTATATATCATTGTTGGCTTCTTGTATGTATTTAAGGCATTACATTGTCCTCTAATTTTATTTACATCTCTTATATATTCTGCTTTATTATTAGAATTTCCCTCTCTAAGCATTGCAATAATATATTTATAATTAACAGCTAATCTACTATCTTCTGCACTTTTTTGTTTTTTATGTGCTATTTCATGTATTAGTGTATATTCAATATGCTCAGAACATTTTCTTTCGTTCATAGATATAACATTATCACCGTTAAAATAAACAGCAGCTACTGGAGTATTTGCTCTAAAATATTCAGCGTACTCATTCTCTTCTTTAGGATCTGTCAAAACTATATCATTCAAATCGTCTACTAAAGATATTATATCATCCTTAAATTTTTCCTTCATTAATGCTAGTTTTCCTTTTTTCTTTGCATTCATGTTAAAATTTTTATCTATCTTATCCAATGTGTCTATTAAAATCTCTTTTACTTTTTCTCCCTTACCAGTTACTAGAGAATATTCTTGTCCTCTACTCTCTACTAATTGATTTACAATATTTTCGTTAATTTTTTTTACTAATACTTCTTGTATAAAGTTCTCTCTACCACTTTTTCTATCTTGTTTATCTACTGGTTGCTCGATATCCGTTTTTTCTTTTGCATATGCTGTAGTGGGAGTAATACTTGATGCTATTCTCAATGATGATAATACTATAAATATTGCTTTTCGTACTTTTGTCTTAAATTTATTATTTTTTACTACTGGTAAATTATCATTTTTATTATTTTTTTTCATCTTTATTTCCTTTTCAAGTTTTTCTGATTGTTCTCTAAATTTTTTTGAATTTTAAACTCCCAACATAGTTATTACTTTTTCTTTTTTATCCATTTTTTATTCTCCTATAAATATTATCCTTAACTACTATACTACATATTTTACAAAAGCACAAGCAAACTAAACATTTTTTGCATATTTCTAAACTTTGTAAAGTAAAAAAATTAATGTATCAATTATGCTACCAAAAAATCTAAATAAATAGCACTAAAACACTAAATAATAAGCTAGAGTTTACAATAATTTCAAGTGTTTTGTGGAAATTCTTACAATTATTTCTATGTAAAAAGCGATTTTTTCTATCTAAAAAACGAATTTAAGAATTTCTAAGCGGTGGCAACCGCAAAGAAATTCTATAAATTCCCATATTTATCTTGTACAGAAAATTCTCCTACTAGGAGAACTTTCCTACAATATAAAAAATGCCAAATACAAAAGTGATAAAACACTATTGTACTTGACATTTTTTAACTTATTTTATTATAATGAGACAATTCAGACCTGTCCCTATTGTCTCATTTTTATTTCATGGCTTCTTCTACAGCTACTGCAACTGCAACTGAAGCACCAACCATTGGGTTGTTACCCATTCCGATTAGTCCCATCATTTCAACGTGTGCTGGTACAGATGATGAACCTGCAAATTGTGCATCTGAGTGCATTCTTCCCATGGTATCTGTCATTCCATAAGAAGCTGGTCCAGCTGCCATGTTATCTGGGTGAAGTGTTCTTCCTGTTCCTCCACCTGATGCAACTGAGAAATATTTTCTATCTTCTGCTAATCTTTCTTTTTTGTATGTACCTGCAACTGGATGTTGGAATCTTGTTGGGTTTGTTGAATTTCCTGTAATAGAAACATCAACATCTTCCATCCACATGATAGCTACCCCTTCTCTAACATCATTTGCACCATAACATCTAACTTTGCTTCTTTCTCCATCAGAATATGGGATTTCTTCCACAACTTTTACTTTTCCTGTGAAGAAATCAAAATCTGTTTTTACATAAGTAAATCCATTGATTCTTGAAATAACTTGTGCTGCATCTTTTCCAAGTCCATTTAAGATAACTCTTAATGGTTCTTTTCTAACTTTGTTTGCTGATTTTGCAATTCCAATTGCTCCTTCTGCTGCTGCAAAAGACTCATGTCCTGCTAAGAAAGCAAAACATTTTGTATCTTCTGATAATAGCATAGAAGCTAAGTTTCCATGTCCTAATCCAACTTTTCTATCATCTGCAACAGAACCTGGTATACAAAATGCTTGTAATCCTTCTCCAATTGCTTTTGCTGCATCTGCTGCTTTGGTACATCCTTTTTTGATTGCAATTGCTGCTCCTAAGGTATAAGCCCAAGCTGCATTTTCAAAACAAATTGGTTGTACTCCTTTTACAATTTCATATGGATTAAATCCTTTTTCTTTACATATTTCTAATGCATCTTCAAAATCTTTGATTCCGTATTTTTCCATTACTGGTTTGATTTGGTCGATTCTTCTTTCATAACTTTCAAATGTTACTGCCATTTTTATTCCTCCTTAATTTTTTATATTCTAGGAAATTTATCATTGTATGATATATTTCTATCGAAGATAATTATGCGAATTGCTAGAATTTCTTTGCGATTACAATCGCTTAGAAATTCTTAGTACTCGCTTTTTAATATCTTATTATCAAAATTTCTTATAAAGTTCTCTAATTCTTCCATATATTCTTCTTTAATTCGTGTATAAATTTCTTCTGCTACATCTTCTTTATAGGTATGTGTGATCAAGTTTCTATTTTTCAACATGGACATGTAGATGGAGCCGTTATCGATGATATTATATTGAAAAGCAGTTCTAATAACATTCCCTGGTCCTAGTTCATCCAACATTTCTAATTGCTGCATATATTTTTGTAATGTTTTCCACAAAAGCTCAAATGTATATTGATATGCATTAATAATAGCACCTCTATCTTTTTCACTTCCATTATCAGTTTCTACAAATTCTTTTAGTTTTAAATATGCTTTTTTGAAGGTTTTATAACTTTCCACTATATTATTTGGCATAAAATTCAACTCCTTCATTTAATATATTCTTTCTTATTGTATCATCTGAACTTATACTATTAAAATTAATTAAATCTATTTTATAGGGTAAATATAAATCATCAATTTCAAAAAATATCTTTGTATTAATAGAAGATGTTAAATAATCGCCAAATAAAGCAATATCTATGTCTGATGCTTTTCTATTATCTCCTCTTGCTCGTGAGCCAAATATCTTTGCACTTTCGACTTCTTCATATTTTTTTAGAATATTCACTATGTCTTCTATCACTTTTTCATTTAATCCAAACTTCACTTTATTTCCCCCATATTATTATTCATAATTTCATGTATTCTTTTTTTTATTCTTCTATGCTTCTCCTTATAAATTATCAAAACGAAGCAAAAGTGGTATATTGCTAGGAAAACAAATAAAAATTTTTGAGATAGTACATTTGTACATCGAAAAAATTTTTATGAAGTTTGACAACGCAAGATGCCGCTTATCATTCGTTTTACTGTTCTCTTGGGTCAATCTTCTTAACAGCCTCATCAAATCTTCCATAAGTACCAGAAGCCTTTTCAATTGCCTCAGTTGCTTCTATTCCAGCCTTAATATTATCCATCATTTTACCTAAATGAACATATTTATAACCAATAATTTGATTGTCTTTATCTAAACCAATTTCAACTATGTATCCCTCTGCCAAATTTAAATATCTAGGACCTTTTAAAGAACTTGAATAAATCGTACCTACTTGACTTGTATGTCCTTTTCCTAAATCTTCTAATCCTGCTCCTACTGGAAGACCTCCCTCAGAGAAAGCTGTTTGTGTTCTACCATATACAATTTGTAAGAACAATTCTCTCATGGCAGTATTAATAGCATCACATACTAAGTCTGTATTTAAAGCTTCTAATAAAGTTTTTCCTGTCAAAATTTCTCCTGCCATAGCAGCTGAATGAGTCATTCCTGAACATCCAATTGTTTCAATTAATGCTTCTTGAATAATTCCTTCCTTCACATTTAAAGTTAATTTACATGCTCCTTGTTGAGGTGCACACCATCCAATACCATGTGTTAATCCTGAAATATCTTTGATTTCTTTTGCTTTTACCCATTTTCCTTCTTCTGGAATTGGTGCTGGTCCATGGTCTACTCCTTTTGCTACACAGCACATTTCTTCTAATTCTTTTGAATAAATCATTTTTAATTGCTCCTTTCATTTCTACATTTATTTATTATTTTATATACGTTTTTCTTTTTTTTCAATGTTAATATATAAAAATTTATAAGATTTTGAATGTGACCAAAATAGCTTGCTTAACAAATGTTTAAAATAAAACTGTGAAAAATCCTGTTTTTGGTTATAGTTACAGTTTTATTTTTAGCATTTGTTAAGCGTCATGTAGGGTAATCGAAAAATCGAATAAATATTTATATATTAACATTGAACATTATTAAAAACATACATAAAAAATTAATAACACTATTAATCTTTCATTTTCTCGATTTCTTCTTTTGATAATAATAATTGATTTTTCAATTTTTTCTCTGTCGTTTCTACAACTTCCTCTACATCTGGAGTACTAGCATTCTCATTACTATAAGCAATCACATTTTCAATATCACGAATATAAATACCAATATCATAATGTTCTTTTCTAGCTAATGTCCTTGCTCCTAAATGATATCGTTTTAAAACTTCTTTATCTTCTTTACTAATCTGTTCTTCACCAATTCCCAAATTTTCATAGCGCCAAATAACATGTCTTTCATAACTAGAAAAATCACTATGATTTAAATCGGTATAATCATACTCCACTTTAAATCTCAAACTTTGAATCGACATCGTTAAATTAGACCAAATTTCTTTTGTTTCCGATTTTCGAAACTCTTGTCTTAATTCTTTTATTTTACCATATAAAATTTGGACTAATCTTAAATATTGATTTTCATCTAAATTAAATTTAATTGGTATTTCATATACATTAACTGGTTTCTTTTTAAAGATACCTTTTGGAATATAATAAAAGAATAATTCTCCTGTCTTTCCTTCTCTGTCTGGTTCATCAAGGACAGAACTATATAGATATAATTTTTCCCATTTTTCTGGTATCATATAAAATAACTTTCGTTGTATATCTTCATATATTTCTTTTACTTTTTTTGTGTGATTTAACATATCCCTTTTATTCCTTTTATCCCCTATCTAATAAACTATCTCCTGTCATTTCTTCTGGTTTTTCAAGATTCATTAAATCTAGCATGGTTGGTGCTAAATCAGCTAATTTTCCTCCTGCTTTTAGCTTTAAAGTTTCATTTGGTGTAACTAATATTAATGGTACAGGATTGGTTGTATGAGCTGTATGCGGTTCTCCTGTGCTATAATCTATCATTTGCTCTGCATTTCCATGATCTGCCGTGATTAGCATATTTCCTTGTTTTTCTTCTACTAATTCTACTACTTTTCCTACACATTCGTCTACTGCTTCTACTGCTTTCATAGCTGCTTCTAAACTTCCTGTGTGTCCTACCATATCTGTATTAGCATAATTTAATATAATACAATCATATTTATCACTTTTGATAGCTCCTATTACTTTTTCAGTAACTTCATAAGCACTCATTTCTGGTTGTAAATCATAGGTTTCTACTTTTGGAGATGGCACTAATATTCTGTCTTCTCCTTCATATTGTTTTTCTTCTCCTCCATTAAAGAAGAAAGTTACATGAGCATATTTTTCAGTTTCTGCAATACGTAATTGAGTATATCCCTTTTTACTTACATATTCGCCAAAAGTATTTTGTAAAGCTTCCTTTTCAAAAGCAATGTGTACATTTGGCATAGACTCATCATAATTAGTGAAACATACATAATATAAATCTAAATCTTTTTTATTTTCAAATCCATCAAAGTTTGAATCTACTAAAGCTCTTGTAATTTCTCTTGCTCTGTCTGGTCTAAAGTTAAAGAAAATAACAGAATCATGCTTACCAATGGTTGCAACTGGTTCTTCTCCATTGCAAATTAAAGTTGGTTCTACAAACTCATCAAATACTTCTTTTTGATAAGAATCTTCAATTGCCTTGACTGCACTTCCTGCTTTATTTCCTTCACCTTCTACTAAAGCATCATAACACTTTTTAACTCTTTCCCATCTTTTGTCCCTATCCATAGCATAAAATCTTCCTGATATACTTGCAATTTTTCCGATTTCTTTTTCTGCCATTTTATCTTGCAATTCAATAATATAGCTTTCTGCTGATGCTGGTGGAGTATCTCTTCCATCTAAGAAACAATGTACATATACATCTTCAAAATCTCTTCTTTTCGCCATTTCTAACAATCCATATAAATGTCTATTATGGCTATGAACGCCACCATCTGATAATAATCCTAAAATATGCAATTTAGAATTGTACTTTTTACAATTTTCAATAGCTGCTATAAATTCTGGATTGGTAAAGAAATCACCATCTTCGATTGATTTTGTAATTCTTGTTAATTCTTGATATACAATTCTACCTGCTCCAATATTGGTGTGTCCTACTTCTGAATTCCCCATTTGTCCTTCTGGCAATCCCACTGCTAGACCACTTGTATGGATTTCTGTATTTTCATATTTTTTCATTAGTTTATCAATATTAGGCGTTTGCACTAGTTTAATCGCATTTCCATCTTCATTTGGATTATCTCCAAAACCATCTAATATCATTAGCATTGTTAGTTTGTCTTTCATTTTCTACCTTCCTTTTCTTTTTGAAGATGATTTTTTTCTCCGTCCCCAAAATCATCTTCTTAAAATTTCAATTTCAAAAAGAATAGCTATATTGCTAGGCAAATTTAATTCAAAACACCAGAGATGTACGTTTGTACTTCGATGCTGAAACTGTTAAAGCTTTGCTTGTTACAGTTTCAGTATGCATTAGCTGAATTTTTGAATTAAATTTAACGACGCAAGATGACTATTATTTTTGAAATTCAACTATTTTACTGAATTCATCTGCCCTAAGACTTGCTCCTCCAACTAGGCCCCCATCTATATCAGACATTTCAAATAGTTCTTTCGCATTTGTGCTTTTCACACTTCCGCCATACTGTATTATAACCTCATCTGCCACCATTTGTCCATAGATTTCGACAATTTTATTTCTAATTGCCTTAATACTGTTATTAGCATCTTCTTTGGTTGCTGTTTTTCCTGTTCCAATTGCCCAAATTGGTTCATATGCTATAATTGTATTTTTAACTTGTTCTTCTGTCAATCCTTCTAGTGCAAGTTCTGTTTGTCTTGTTATGATTACTTCGGTTTTTCCCGCTTCTCTTTGTTCTAATGTTTCTCCTACACATACAATTGGTTTTAAACCATATTGAAAAGCTGCCTTTATTTTTTTATTGACAGTTTCATCTGTTTCATTAAAATATTGTCTTCTTTCTGAATGCCCTATAATGACATATTCTACATTGATAGATTTTAGCATCTTTCCAGACACTTCTCCTGTGTAAGCTCCGCTTTCTTCAAAGTGCATGTTTTGTGCTCCAATCTTGATATTTGTATTTTGTGCTGTTAATAGGGCATAAAATAAATCTGTGTATGGCACACATATAATCACTTCGTTTTCTGTATCTTTTACTAATGGTGCTAATTCCTCAATAAAACTGATTGCTTCGTTTGGAAGCATGTTCATTTTCCAATTTCCTGCAATTACTTTTTTTCTCATAACTTTCTCTCCTTTATATATTTTTCTTTAAATAATGAATAACATCTTGAATATATTCTTCTTTCCAAAATAGATAGTCTTTATTTTTGTTTATTACTATATCTTCTAATTCTTGAAGTGTAATATATTTTAGGTCACTCAGTTCATCTTTCTGAATAGTAAAATCTTGTATCTGCTTTTGCGTTCGATAAAAATATAAATAACGAAAAACATTATTGTCTCCTTGATAGGAGCGATGTTTAGCAATTAATATTAAGTACAAGTTTTCTTTTTCACAATCTAGTCCTATTTCCTCTTTTATTTCCCTAATCATAGCCTCTTTAACATTTTCACCACTTTTTACGTGGCCTCCTGTTGTAATCCATTTGTTCGGTCGTTGTTTCTTCGTTGATGCTCTCTTTTGTATTAAGATTTCTCCTCTTTCATTTACAATCCAAGCATCCACTTCTTTATGCCATAATCCTTTCTCATGTATAATATCTTTATCTTCTACTTTTCCTGTCACATGCCCTTCTTCATCTAAAACATCTAATCGTTCCACTATTTTCCTCTTTCCCTTTTACAATTTCTTGATATGTTTCTCTTACTTGTTGAAAAACTATTTCAAGCTTTTTGTCATATACAATACCTGTTTTTCCTTGTCGTATCATTTCAAATAATTCTTCCATCGGAATCCATTCTATATTTTTTATTTCTTCTTTCTGTGTCGTAATTGTTGTTAATTCTGTTAGCATTACATAAAATTGAACATAGTATCCCTTTTTATCACAAATCAAATGTAATTCTCCTAATTTCTTTAAATTTTCAATTGCTTCATTTTTTGCTTTTTCTCGTTCTTCTTGATTTCCATCATGCAATTCTTCTACATATTCTCTAATCATTGCTTGTGTTGGTGTTTCGTTATTATCGATATGCCCAGAAACTATATCTAGTATTCCTGGAGCAATTTTTTTATTCATAGATCTTTTTTCTACTAAAACCTCTCCTCTTTTATTTAGAACAAAACAGGAAACAGTAGCTAAAGAATAATGTGAATATAATTCTCCTTCTGGCACAATACTTCCTTTATAAACTTTTCTACCATCTTTTCCTTGTTCAAATACTTTAAAAAAACTTCTTTTTCTTAGTCCTTTTTTAAATTGATTCACATTTCTATATCCTTTTCTTTGTATTTCTAAACTAATTAAATTTTAATACTTGATTGCATAAGTTATTTGTAGTTCGCTTCGCTTCACACAACTAACTCAAAATGTGCAAGATGATAATCTTTATTGGTTTAGAAGGCATTCAATACCAGGTAAAGCCTTACCCTCTAAAAACTCTAGTGAAGCTCCACCACCTGTTGAAATATGAGTCATCTTATCTTCTAGCCCTATCTTCTTAACAGCAGCAGATGAATCTCCTCCTCCAATAATCGTAGTAGCATCAATTTCAGCCAACGCCTTTGCTATGCTATTCGTTCCCACAGCAAATTGGTCAAATTCAAATAATCCCAATGGACCATTCCATATGACTGTTTTAGCCTTTTGTAATTCTTCCATATATTGTTTTATGGTTTCTTCTCCTATATCAAAACCTTCCCAACCTTCTGGAATTTCTGTCCATGCTACTGTCTTGCTTTCTGTATCTGGTTTAAATTCTTTTCCTATCTTGGTATCTACTGGAAGCATTAATTTGACACCTTTTTCTTCTGCCTTTTTCATTAAATCTTTTGCTAAATCTAATTTATCTAATTCACAGATTGAATTTCCTACTTCATAACCTTGTGCTTTAAAGAATGTATATGCCATTCCTCCTCCAATCATTAATGTATCAACTTTTTCTAGCAAACTGTCAATCACTCCTATTTTATCAGAAACTTTTGCTCCTCCCAAAATAGCAACAAATGGTCTTTCTGGATTAGAAATTGCATTTCCTAAAAATTTCAATTCTTTTTCAATTAAAAATCCTGATACGGCTGGTAAAAACTCTGCTACTCCTGCTGTAGAAGCATGTGCTCTATGAGTAGAACCAAAAGCATCACTTACATAGACTTCTGCCATACTAGCCAACTCTTGTGCAAATGCTGAGTCGTTATCTGTTTCTTCTTTATGAAATCTTACATTTTCTAATAACAAAATTTGTCCTTGTTCTAAATTGGTTGCTTTTGTTTTTGCATCTTCTCCAATGACATCATTCGCCATAATAACTTCTTTTCCTAATAAATTGTTCAATTCTTTTGCTACTGGCTTCAAAGAAAACTCTGGTTTAAATTCTCCCTTTGGTCTTCCTAAGTGTGAACACAAAATAATAGCACAATCATTTTCCAACAAATATTTTATGGTTGGTAGTGCTGCTACAATTCTTGTGTTGTCTGTTATGTTTTGATTTTCGTCCATTGGTACATTAAAGTCACAACGAACTAATACCTTCTTTCCTTTTAAATCAATGTCTTTTACTGTTTTTTTATTCATTTTTCATCTTCCTTTCTTAAGGCTTAAACGACGTAGTTTATTTCCTTAAAATATTTTAATCTTACTTTTATAGTATTGCCTTTTTTCTTAAACCAATACCATTTTATACCAAAAAAGAATACTTTTCAAGTATTCTTCAGGACAAAAACATGATATTATACATACTACAAAAAATATTTTCATGTTTTTGTCCTGGGTATTCTTTTCATATATTTTATGCTTGTTTCTTTTAATAACACTTTCAAACTTCTTACTCATCAATTGTCGAAATTCCAAGCGTAATCTCCTCTAACACATCTAATAGCACCCTTACCGTATCTAGAGCTGTAAAAATCGGAATATTATTATCAACCGCACACCTTCTAATCAGTGCGCCATCTGTCTCTTGGTCAATGGAATCAATATTTCTCGTATTAATCACATAATTTACATAGCCTTTTCTCATAGAATCCAATATTTCTTCGCTACCTTCGCTAATTTTCTTTTTAATTCTTGTTCTAATACCTTGTTCTTTTAAGAATTTAGCGGTTCCTTCCGTCGCTTCTATATTAAATCCTAAATTATAAAATCTTCGAATTAAAGGAAGTGCTTCCTCCTTATCCTTATTGGCAATTGTTACAAAAATCGTTCCATAATTTGCTAAACGCATACCAGAAGATTGAAGTGCTTTATACAAAGCTCTTGTCAATTTCTTATCATAACCAATTGCTTCTCCCGTTGACTTCATTTCTGGGGAAAGACAAGCATCTAAACCATTCAATTTAGAGAACGAAAAAGCTGGTGCTTTGACATACCATTTCTCTTTTTCTTTTGGATAAACCTCTGTAATTCCTTGCTCTTTTAAAGTTCTTCCAAGCATTACTAAAGTTCCTATATCAGCTAAAGAATATCCTGTTGATTTCGAGATAAATGGCACCGTTCTAGATGATCTTGGATTTACTTCAATGACATAAACATCTTCATTTTTATCTACAATAAACTGAATATTATATAATCCAACAATGCCAATTCCTAATCCTAGTTTTACCGTATAATGTAAGATAGTTTGTTTTGCTTTCTCACTCACACTAAAAGTCGGATAAATACTAATACTATCTCCTGAATGGATTCCTGTTTTTTCAACATGTTCCATAATACCAGGTACAAATACATCTTTTCCATCACATACCGCATCGACTTCTAGTTCTTTTCCTATAATGTATTTGTCTACCAAAACAGGTTGTTTTGTATTGACTTCCACTGCCGTTTTTAGGTATTTTTCTAAAGCCTGTTTATTGGAAACAATCTGCATCGCTCTTCCACCTAATACATAGCTTGGTCTAACCAAAACAGGATACCCAATTTCTTCTGCCACTTTAATACCATCTTCTATATTCGTTACCGCTTGCCCTTTTGGCTGTAATAATTCTAGTTCCTTCATTACTTTTTCAAAGGCATCTCTGTTTTCTGCTTTTTCAATCGCTATTACATCTGTCCCAATAATTTTAACACCTAATTTAGAAAGTGGCTCTGCCAAGTTAATAGCTGTTTGTCCTCCTAATGCTGCAATTACTCCTTCTGGCTTTTCTAAATCAATAATATTCATCACATCTTCAACGGTTAATGGCTCAAAATATAACTTATCACTAGTCGTATAATCGGTCGATACAGTTTCTGGATTATTGTTAATGATAATTGCTTCATATCCCGCTTCTTTAATGGTTTTTATCGCATGAACCGTAGAATAATCAAACTCTACCCCCTGTCCAATCCTAATTGGACCTGCTCCTAGTACAATCATTTTCTTTTTGCTACTGATGATAGACTCATTTTCTTCTTCATAGGTTGAATAGAAATATGGCACATAGCTTTCAAACTCACTACTACAAGTATCAATCATTTTGTAAACTGGATAAATATTCTCTTTCTTTCTTAGTAAATAAATTTCTTCTTCTGTTTTTCCCCATACTTTAGCAATGTATTTATCACTAAATCCCATTTTCTTAACATATTTTAAAACATCTATATTATCTATATTTTCTGTTAATATTTTTTCTGCTTTTATGATATTTTTAATCTTGTCTAAGAAGAACATATCTATTTTTGTTGTATTATAAATCAAACCTAAATCTACATCTCTTCTAATTAATTCTGCTATGGCATAGATTCTATCATCTGTTCCCTCTTTGATATAAGTCATTAACTCTTCTGTTTTGATATCGTTAAATTTGTTCATTTGAATATGACAAACACCAATTTCTAAAGAACGGATTGCTTTTAACAGACTCTCTTCTAAGGTTCTTCCTACACTCATTACTTCTCCTGTTGCCTTCATTTGTGTGCTTAATTTATTGGAAGCAAGTGTGAATTTATCAAATGGAAATCTTGCCACTTTAGATACCACATAATCTAATGCTGGTTCAAAACTAGCTGGTGTGTTAGCTAACATGATTTCATCTAATCTCATACCAATTGCAATTTTAGCAGAAACCCTAGCGATTGGATATCCACTTGCTTTAGAAGCCAATGCTGAGGAACGTGATACTCTTGGATTTACTTCAATTAGATAATAGTTAAAAGAATGTGGGTCTAATGCAAATTGAACATTACATCCTCCTTCAATTTTCAAAGCTCTAATAATTTTTAACGCACTATCTCTTAATAGTTGATATTCCTTATTGGTTAAGGTTTGGCTTGGTGCTACTACGATAGAATCTCCTGTATGAATTCCTACTGGATCCAAATTTTCCATATTACATACCGTAATCGCAGTATCATTTTTATCTCGAATTACCTCATACTCTATTTCTTTGTAACCTTTGATACTTTTTTCCACTAAAACTTGCCCTACTGGGGAAAGTTTTAAAGCATGTTTCATAATCTCTTTTAATTCCTCTTCTTTGTCAGCAAAACCTCCACCTGTACCTCCTAAAGTAAAAGCAGGTCTTAAAACTACTGGATAACCTATTTTATTAGCAGCTTCCATTCCTTCTTCCATCGATGTTGCAATAATAGAATCTAATACTGGCTCTCCCAACTCTTCACATAGTTGTTTAAATTTTTCTCTATCTTCTGCCTTTTCAATACTTTCACTACTCGTCCCTAAAAGTTCCACTTGGCATTCCTGCAAAATCCCTTTTTGATATAATTGCATGGCTATATTTAGACCTGTTTGCCCTCCGATTCCTGGAAGAATCGCATCTGGTCTTTCATATCTTATAATTTTAGCAACATATTCTAATGTTAATGGTTCCATATAAACTTTATCTGCAATCGATGTATCTGTCATAATAGTAGCTGGATTCGAGTTTACTAATATAACCTTATATCCCTCTTCTTTTAAAGCAAGACAAGCTTGTGTTCCTGCATAGTCAAATTCTGCTGCTTGCCCAATTACAATTGGTCCTGAACCTATTACAAGTACGGTTTTGATATCTTTTCTTTTTGGCATTTTTCTTCACCTTTCTTTTATTGATTTTATGATTATTAAATACTTTATTCTATTAACTTTGGTATAACTATTTATTCAACAATGCAATAAACTTATCAAACAAATACCCACTATCCTGTGGACCTGGTGCACTCTCTGGATGATACTGCACGCTAAACACCTTATCCTTTTTGCACTCTACTCCTTCAATGGTATCATCCAAAATATTCTTATGAGTTGCTGTTAGCTCTGTCTTCTTCAAAGATTCATCATCTACAGCATAGCTATGATTTTGGCTTGTTATCTCTATTTTTCCATTTTCCAAATTAATAACTGGGTGATTACCACCTCTATGACCAAATTTCAATTTATAAGTTTTTGCACCATAAGCTAGGCTTATCATTTGATGTCCCAAACAAATTCCAAAGATTGGATATTTCCCTTTTAGTTCTTTCACAAGTTGTATTACCTCTGTTACATCTTCTGGGTCACCTGGTCCATTGGATAAAAATATGCCATCTGGTTTCAAATTCATAATCTCTTCTGCACTTGTATTATAAGGTACTACAGTTACGTTACAACCTCTTTTATTCAAACTTCTTACAATATTTAACTTGATTCCGCAATCGATTGCTACAATATTGTACTTCGAATTAGCTGTTCTAGAATACCACTTTTTCTTACAACTTACTTTTGCTACTGCATCTCTTGGTATTTCTACTTCTTTTAATTTCTTTAAAGCTTCTTGTTTACTAGTCTCAATATTGGTTATAATAACCTTTCTACTTCCTTTTTCGCGAATACTTCTTGTCAACTTTCTAGTGTCAATTCCAGCTATTCCTGGTATATTATTTTCTTCCAAATATTCTGCTAAAGTTTTCGTATAGCGAAAGTTACTTGGTAAATCATTATATTCTCTTACTACCATTCCTCCTATAGTTGGTTGCTTAGTCTCATAATCATCATCTGTTATTCCATAATTTCCAATTAGTGGATACGTCATAACCACCATTTGATAGGTATAAGATGGGTCTGATACAATTTCTTGATATCCTACCATAGAGGTATTGAATACAATTTCACAGATAGCTTCTTTGTTTGCTCCAAAGCCATATCCATAATATTCTTCTCCGTCTTCTAATACGATTTTTTTGTTGAATTCTTTCATACGATACTCCTTCCTTGACTAAAAAACTGAAATCTAGCTTTTTCCATAAAACAATAGTGAGCTGAATAATATTTTATAAAATTTAATAGGTAGAGTTCAGTCCTCGTTTAATTGTTTGCTCAACTTAAAATTGCAAAGCAATTTTCTGTGGAATGCTTTATTTATAGGAAGTTCAGAGAACTTTTCTATAATACAAAAAAAATAAGGAACACAAATCCTTATTAATCATGTGAATAAAAATAAAACAACGATTAAGAAAACATTTAGCATTGCTATTGAATTTGCTTTTCCTAACTTGTTTTCCATTTTTATTAACATCCTTTCTTTTTTGTTGTTTTTATATCTTTCATATTATAACAAATTTTTACCTTAAATTGCAATAGTTTTGCATAGATTTTCAATAAATTATGTAAAAACCAGGTTACTGATCAGCCTGCTCTTTTCTTTTTAGTGAGAAAGCTTACTATATTATTTTAAAATACTGCGTAAGCAATCAGCTAACGCATACTGCCACTGTAACAAGCAAAGCTTTAACCGTGACAGCAAAACGAGCCTTAATCCAGTATGATGGAGCAACTTACAGACTAATATATTTGATTCTGGAAGTTGCAACACACAAGATATAAAGAATCATATAGTAAGCTTTCTTACGAAAACACAAATAATAAGGTTGACAGCATTGGCTTAACAGTAACAAAACCAGTAGAATTTATAATCTACTGGTTCTAACTATATTATTATGTATTATTTTCTTTTTGCCTTTACAAATACTACTGCTAATATTACACTACTCATTGCTACCAATATTAAAATTGCATTTCCTACTACATTGATTCCAGCTTGAGGAATTATGGTTGGTTTTTCTACTCGTTTCTTGGTCTCTGTTTTAACTTCTATTGGTGCTTTTTCTGTGTTTTCAGTATTTGATTTTTCCATTTCTAGTTCATCCGCTGAAAGAAATTCTTTTATTTCTTCATATTGTCTTAAATTTTCTATTCTTAAACCTTCAATATCAACAACTAACGTATCCAAATTTGGTAAAGTAGAAACTAAAAGTATCAAATCCTTCATATCTTTTATATTTTTAATTGGTGAACTTCTCAAACTTAAATCTGTAACACTTTTTTTATTTTCTAAAAATGACACATCTGATAATTGTAACCGAAATTCTAATCATCACTAATTCAAGAATTTTCTAGCACGCTACTTACCCATAATTCGCTAATGTTCCTATTGTAAGAAATCCTAGTAATTCGTATACTTATCTTCTAGGTATAGTTATCTAACAGTAACAACTTTCCTAGAAGATAAAAAATATCCCAGCTAGTTATTTACTAACCAAGATATTTTCCAATTTATTAATTTTTGCTAGCAATATAACATGCTAAATCAACTAATTTATTTGAATATCCCCATTCATTATCATACCAAGCAACCAATTTCACAAAAGTATCTGTTAACATGATACCTGCTGTGCTATCAAAAATAGAAGTATGTGAATCTGTTGTAAAATCAGAAGAAACAACTGGATCTGTTACATATTCAACAATTCCCTTCATTTCATTCTCAGAAGCTTTTTTCATAGCCTCACAAATCTCTTCATACGTTGCTGGTTTTTCTAAGTTACAAGTCAAATCAACAACAGAAACATCAACAGTTGGAACTCTAAATGCCATACCTGTTAACTTTCCATTCAATGTTGGAATAACTTTTCCTACTGCTTTTGCAGCACCTGTTGAAGATGGAATAATATTAGCAGCTGCCGCTCTACCACCTCTCCAATCTTTCTTAGAAGCTCCATCAACAGTTTTTTGTGTAGCTGTTGTAGCATGTACTGTTGTCATCAAACCATCTTTAATTCCAAAATTATCATTAATAACTTTAGCAAGTGGTGCTAAACAGTTTGTAGTACAAGATGCATTAGAAACAATATTCATATTTGTGTCATATTCTGTATGATTAACTCCCATAACAAACATTGGTGCATCTTTAGAAGGTGCACTAATAATAACTTTTTTAGCACCTGCATCAATATGAGCTTGTGCTTTTTCAAGAGTCGTAAATACACCTGAACACTCTAACACATAATCAACACCTAATTCTCCCCATGGAATATTATGCGGATCCATCTCATTAAATACTTTTATATCTCTTCCATTTACTGTTAAAACATTATCTTTTCCCTCTACTGTTCCTTCAAACTTTCCATGAACCGTATCATATTTTGTCATATACGCCATATAATCTGCTGTTATAAATGGGTCATTAATAGCAACAACCTCTACCTCTTCTTTCTTTAAAGCTGCTTGGAAAGACAAATTTCCAATTCTTCCAAATCCATTAATTCCAATCTTAACTGACATAAAATTTCCTCCTTTTTACATTTCATTATATATAGTATTACCCAAATTCTTTGAGCAAATCCATTTTATACCAAAAAAGAATACATTGCAAGCATTTTTTTAATTTTCGAAATGGCGACTTTGGGACAGGCACAAACTCGCCATTTACTTATCATTTATTTTTATTTTCTTTCGTATAAGCTCTCTGTATCATTCTAATATTAATCCCTAATATTCTTGCTATTTGCGTTTGTGTTACCCCATTAAACTTTCTAATCTTCTGTATAATTTCATCTCTATCATTCGTATCATACTTTTGTATTTCTTGAACATTATAAATTTTCAAATCTTTTTTTATAAAATAAATTACCTCTTCATCTGTCAATTTATTCCTCATTTCATATTCTAATAATTCAATACTTTCTTGAAAATTCAAAGCTTTTTTATTAAATTTAAAAAATTCTTTTCTAGCTTGCCCTTTATCTAATGAAAACATTTTTAAAATTATCCCTGTATCTACTATTTTATCCTCTTTTTTTAATTTTTCTCCCTCAAAATATTCCAAATAACTACTCCACTTATATTGATTCATCTGGCTAATTCCTGCTTTTACTGGATTTTGATGAATATATCTAACTAAATCTAACATATAATGATTATCTTCAACATTTTTACTTTGAAATCGATTTTCGAATACATGACCTACTCTTTCATATTTTTTGTTAAAATAATTGGCATAACTAGTTGCCATACTATGAATAATTTGGGATAATTTTTGATTTTTATCTTTGATTTCTAAATGAATATGATTTGGCATTAAAACATATGAATATAATTGATATAAAAAATTCTTCTTCGTTTTTCTAATAATATCTTGAAATTCTAAATAATCCTTTTCTTCAAAAAAAATATCTTGTTTATTAATTCCTCTTAGCATGCAGTGATATACCTTGCTATGGCTTTTCCTTCTGGGCTGTCTTGGCAATCAATTAACCTCCTTACATATAATATTTGATATAGATACCATAAAAAGAGTATAGCACATTTTTCTCTATTTTGCTATACTTTTTTACATTTGTTTACATTTTAATTTTACCTATTTCTCACTATACCAGCAAATAGTAAAACAATATCTACGTTAAATTATTTCTGTGATGGCGAGTTTGGGACAGGCACAAACTCGCCACCTCGCCACTTAACCTACTCCATCAACTTCTCTAATACAATGATAAACATAGCATGAGACCAACCAAGACCTAAAACCCAATTTGGTTGCAATGTATTATTGTCTACTTGTTCGCCTAAAAGGCTATGATTTCCTACTGTTTTTACGACAAAGTCAAAGGCTTCTTTTGCTTTTTTCCTTTCGCCTGTTTCTAAGTAATATAATGTCATCCATAGATTGGCAATTGGCCATGGATTACCATTTCTATAATGGTCCCCTTCAAATCTTTGATAGCCTCCTGTGTAAGTTCTTAATGATAAGTTGATTCTTTCGATTGTATTTACAATTTTCTTTTCTTTTGGTTTGAATACTTGGAATGGTGTAACCGCTCCTACCATACTAATGTCCATTTTTTGGTCTTCTGTGTTTCTTAAATAAGTTTTCTTTTCTTCGTCATACATATTTTGATTGATGTATTTTTTGATTTCTGTTTGTAATTTTTCTAATTCTCTCTCACTTTTTACTATTTTTTCGTCTTTTAATCGATTGTTTTCAAAGTCAGAAGTTTTACCTCCTAGTATTCTATAAATCCTCATAATACACTCAAAAGCAGCATAAATACTAGCTAAAGAATACAAATGGGTTCCCTCATTCATTTCCCATAAATCATAACTTACGTGATATTTATGACCTTGATGATTAATGCTTGCTTCGATTTCTTGTTTTACTTTATCTTGATCATGTTCATCTTGACCTTCTATGTCTAGCCAATGTTTCACATATCTTTTTAAAAAATCTATTGCTTTTTCACACATTTGTAAATTGTCTTTTAAAAATTTTTCTGATTTTGTATATTGATAATGTTCATATACACCATACACAACACTTGCTGTTTCATCAATTTGATAGCCCCAAGCTGGTGCCAATTTTCCATCTGTAAAAAATCTTTGCTCCCACATTCCATTTTTACTTTGTGTTTTTTTGCAAAATACTTTATAAAATTTATCAGTTTCTTTTTCCATTTTTAAAATATCCATTGCTTTTGTCATAAATACAGCATCTCTTGTCCAACAATAAGCATATCTTCCACATTGTGCAAAGTTTTCATCTACTTCTGCTGAAGCAATAATTCCTCCTGTCTCTGGATTAGTTAATAGTGGGAATAGCAAAATACTTCTTTTATAAATATCATAAATTTTTTCTTCATAACTATTTTCTGGTTCTCCTAAATCCAAACCATTATGTGATTTTACATATTTTCTCCAATAGGCTTTTGTATTACCATATTCTTTGTTCAAATCTATCTTTTTAATTCTATGAATTTCTCTTTCGATTTCCGATATATTCTTATTTTCGCCAATCACTATGCAAATTTCTAACGTTTTCTTTTCTTGTGGTCGAATCACTCCTAAATCATAGCAAATGCTAGTATCATTTGACATACCTATATAATCTTTGTCATAAATTTCCCCTCTTTTGATTGTTTCTTTGCTGCCATTAATTTGATATCTAGCCAATTTATGTCCTTTCGCAAAAGTTGAAAAAGTGAAATCATGGGCATATTGCATCATACCTCCATCTATGATTTTACAACTCACATGATTGTTATAATCTGACAGTAACTCAGAATGAATATAAAACGCTGTTTCTAAATCAATTTTACCATCATTTAAGAAAACGTATTTTTTCACTAATACATTTTCCTTTATCATAATATAATCAGTTTGAATAATTTTTAGATTAAAATAAGTATTCGTCACTTCGGTATTCAATATATTAGTATCTGCATCATAATACTGTTGATAAACATTATTAATATCATCATGCAAATAAATCAAATCTGAATTGTTGATTTTTACTCCTGTATGAAAATAATCTACATACTGTCTGCTATCTTTACTTGGGAAATAAATTCTTTGCATTTCTCCTTTCCCTGTAAAAGTTGCTAGCATATTTTTATTTCCAATCATTGCTTCATTAAAATACTTATTTTCCATCTTTTTCTCCTTTGGTTTATCTCATGGCGAGTTTGTGCCTGTCCCAAACTCGCCACTCATCCTTCTATTACGTTTAAAATTTGTTTTTCTAGGTCTTTGATTTTCTCATTAATTCTAAATATATCTTCATCTTTTAGATTATTATCGTTAATATCTTGTCTTACATAGCTGTCCATGTCTTTGATTTCCTCTTTTAATTTTTCTAATCTTCCTATGACTTCTGTTCTTAATGTTTTGTTTATTTTTCTTTCTATTTTATGAGTCATTTCTATTTTGTCTTCGATGCCATTGATTTCATAGGTTTCTCCAAATTCTGGAATGGTAACTCCAATTCCGTGCATCTGTTTCTATTTTTTGTGCTAATATATCTTGTGATTCTTCTTCTCCATGTACTAGGAAGATATGTTTTGGTTTGTCGATAAAAGAATAGATAAAGTCCATAAGTCCTTCTTGGTCTGCATGACCTGAATATCCTTCGATATATTCGATTCTAGCATTTACAGCTATTTCTTCTCCAAATATTTTTACTGTTTTAGCACCATTTACAATGCTATATCCTAAAGTTCCTGGTGCTTGATAGCCAACAAATAGTATGGTAGATTTTGAATTCCATAGATTATGTTTTAGATGATGTTTAATTCTTCCCACATCACACATACCGACTTGCTGATATGATAATACTTGGCGTGTTGTCTTCATTTAAGGCTTTTGATTCATCTGCAGTTTGTGTAAATTTTAGACCTGGAAATTCAAGTGGATTATCACCTTTCATGATTTCTTCTTGAATTTGCTCTTCAAAAAGATTGGTATTTTCTCTAAATACTTCTGTTGCTGATATGGCTAATGGGCTATCTACATAAACATTTGACCTCATTAAAGTTTTATATTTTCTTCTAAATTCTTGGTCATCTTTTGTCTCTTTTAATTTATTGAGTTCATATAAAATTTCTTGCGTCCTTCCAACAGCAAAAGAAGGGATTACTACACTTCCTTCATTATCTAATGTTTCTGATACGATATCTAAGAAAAGTTCTGCTTTTTCGTCATTTCTTAAATGCATTCTACTTCCATAGGTAGACTCCATTATTAAATAATCAGCGCTTTCTATCATCGTTGGTGAATCCAATAGAGGAATATCACTATTTCCTAAATCCCCTGTAAATACAGTTTTTGTTTCTTTTCCTTCTTCTTTTGTCCATAACTCAATGATACTAGATCCTAACATATGTCCTGCATCATTAAATCTAACATGAATATCTGGTGTAATTTCTACAATTTCATCATATTGTACTGGTTCAAAAATTTCCAAACACCTTGCTGCTTCTTCTGCCGTGTATAACGGTGGAATTTCACTTTCCCCTTTTCTTTTTCTCTTTCGATTTTTCCATTCATTTTCCATTTCTTGAATATGTCCACTATCTGGCAACATTAAAGCACATAAGTCGCAGGTTGCTTTATGGGCATAAATCTTATTTCTGAAACCTTGATCATATAATTTGGGTATTCTTCCTGAATGGTCTATATGAGCATGCGTTAATAGCATAAAATCAATGTCATTTGGATTGAACTCAAATTCTTCAGCATTTTGTAATTCTAATTCTGCTTTTCCTTGCCACATTCCACAATCTACTAAAAATTTCTTTCCACAAGCTTCGACTAAAAAGTTAGAACCTGTAACCGTTCTGGTTGCTCCTAAAAATGTAACTTTCATTCATCTATCACCCTTCCTATACAAAAACACAGTAATGTCAGTACGCCGTGCTTTAAATTAAAAATAAAGTGCAACAACGCAAATCGCAATCATTTTTTCAAACTCTTTTAATTAAAAATCTTAACTTTCTTATTCATTTTAAATGTTAAATCTTTTTTATTTAAACTATCTGTACCTTTAATTTCTCTCTTTTCTTCAAATACGTTTTCATCAAAAAGTTGAACATAGTATTTGTCATTTTCCTTTATTAATTTAATATATAAATCTTCTAAATTAATAACTCTAACATAAAAAATATTTTTTAAAATTTGATAATCAATTTCTTTTTCATTAGAAAAAACATCAATTAATTTTAATTCTTGTGCTTTTTTTAATAATAACATCTCTACTTTTTTCATTTGCATTTCTATTTCTTCTATTTGACCAATTGACTTTTTATCATCAAAAGGTAGCAAACAGTAATATCGAAATCCATAAATAAGTTTCATCAATTCTGATTTGGTGTCTACTTTCTTTATCTTTGACTGATAACATAATAGAAACACTTTTTGTAATCTTATAATAATAGTATCAATTGCCTTTTGCAAATCTTTTATATTCAATAGTTTCAAATATTTTTCTTTCGCTTCTAGTTCCCTTTTATATTCTACAAATTTATGAGGATTCAATAAAATATTTAATTTTTCTATTTTTTCTATTTTTTCTTCTCGTTCATCTGCCATCATCTTAGACAATATTTTAACACTAAAGATTTTTTCCTGTACTGGTAAATATTTATTTCTTTTTTCATACTCTTCCTGTAACATATCTCTATTATTTAGTGTTTCGTCCATTCGTTTAATTTCTTTTGTCAATTTAAGTTTTTCTTTCGTAATTTCTTGCACAAATTTTTGATTATCCTCTATTTTTCCTAACTTTAATTCAACTTCTCTTTTTTCTTTTTGTAACTGACTTTTTAATGTTTGATTATATCGAACAGCTAACAACACAGATACAACATTTAAAAGCTCTATTAATTTTTCTTGTGGTTTTTCTCCATATAATTTTTCCAATCTATTTTTAAAAGACTCAAAATAGTCCATTATATATTCTGTATTTTTAATCCAATCATCTAAAAATTCGTATCCTACTAATATTCTAATATTTTGATAAACAATATTATGATAAATACTTTCGATTTCTCTTGGAATGGTCGTCCACGAGTAACCATTAAAGTCACGCATTGGTTCAACGGTATCAATATTATTTCCTACATTGATTAAATCAGATAGTGTTTTATTAATCACATAATAATTGTCTTTAATGATTTTTTCATTTTTATCAATTTTGGAAATACAATATAATAATTTTCTTTCAATGGGATAACATATAATTCTTTTTTTAGTTTTTTCGACTAAGAAAGTTTTATTGCCTAATATTTTGCTCTCTTTTGAATTTAATTTTATAACTTTTATATCATTACAATTATTTTTAATACTATCAATGATAGATTGGATAAAAGCTTCCTTGTCTTTTACATTTGGCTTGACTTTTTCGTAATCTTTGTAAGCGGTCTCTATTTTATACAAAATACTAAGAAGAATACTCTTTGTGTTTTCATTAAAGTATTTCTTCTCTAAAACTTTTTCCAATTCATTATTATAATCTTTTTTCACAAGTTTATCTAAAAACTTATCTGTCTTCTTTTGCAAAATTTTTCTCCTTTCAAAAGAGATTGAGAAACATTCCCAATACTGTTAACTTAAGGTGTAATATATTATTTTTGCAACACCGTGTAAGCGACCAGCTATGCATACTGCCACTGTAACAAGCAAAGCTTTAACAGTGGACAGCAAAACGAGCCTATGGCAAGTAGCATTGGAGCAATCTACCATTCTAAAATCAGGTGGTTGCGACACACAAGGTGTAAAAAAATAATATAACACCTTAAGTTAATCGCATTAGAAACATTCTAGCTCCCTGTTTGTTCTGCTTCCTCACTCGTTCCCATTTTTAGCTCATTCCATTTTTCCAAAGTCATCAGTACCTCTCTTGGTTTACTACCTTGGTAGCCAGAGATAACACCTCTTTCTTCCATTTGATCAATAATTCTTCCTGCTCTTGCATAACCCACTTTAAATCTTCTCTGAATAAAAGATGTAGAAGCTTGTCCTGTCTCTACAACCGTTTGAATAGCCTCCATTAAAAATGGATCAGTATCGTCATCTTCCGCTGATTCTTGTGCTATTTCTTTATCTGTTTTATTACCATTTTCAATACTTTCTAAAATATCTTCACTGTATGTAGCTGTACCATTTGATTTTACAAAATCTACTATTTTTTCCACTTCATCATCTGTAACAAAGGCACCTTGTACTCTGGATGGTTTTGGTGCACCTGATGGAAAGTATAACATATCACCCTTTCCAAGTAGTTTTTCAGCACCTATACTATCCAAAATCGTCCTAGAGTCCACTTGTGATGATACAGCAAATGCTATTCTGGATGGTACATTTGCTTTGATTAGTCCCGTGATAACATCTACTGATGGTCTTTGTGTTGCAATAACCAAGTGCATTCCTGCCGCTCTTGCTTTTTGTGCTAATCGACAAATAGCATCTTCTACATCGCCTTTCGCTACCATCATTAAATCCGCTAACTCGTCTACAATGATAACAATTTGTGGCAATTGTCCTAATTCTTCCTCATTTTCAATCGCTTTATTATAGCCTTTTAAGTCTCTTACTCCTTTTTCAGCAAACAAATTATATCGATTATCCATTTCTTGTACCGCCCATGCTAACGCTCCTGCTGCTTTCCTTGGGTCTGTTACCACTGGGATTAACAAATGTGGTATTCCATTATAAACAGATAATTCTACTACTTTAGGGTCTACCATAACAAATTTAACTTCACTTGGTTTGGCATGATAAATTATACTAGTAATAATTGTGTTAATACACACACTCTTTCCAGAACCTGTTGAACCAGCAATTAATACGTGTGGCATTTTAGCAATATCTGCTAATTGCACATTTCCTGCTACATCTTTCCCTAATGCAATTGCTAATCTAGATTCGCAATCTCTAAAAACATCACTATCTAACACTTCTCTTAAATGCACCGCTTCTCTTTCTGTATTTGGTACTTCAATACCAACTGCTTGCTTACCTGGTATTGGTGCTTCAATTCTAATCGTCTCTGCTGCTAGATTAAGAGCAATATCATCTGCCAAATTAGCAATCTTGCTAACACGTACTCCCTCAGCTGGTTTCAACTCATATCTTGTAATAGCTGGTCCAACAGAAACATTTTCTACTTTAGCTGAAACACCAAAACTATGTAGTGTTTTTTGTAATTTTGTTGCTGTATCTGTTAAGGCTTTTGCTCCACCCTTTAATGTTCTTTTACTAGGTTTACTTAGAATTTCTATTGGTGGATATTCATAATGTTCATCTTCCACTGTCATAGCATGCTCTAATTGTAAAACCGCTTTTGTTTTGTCCTCTTTTTGTTCCTCTACATCTTTAAATAAATTACTTTCAATAACATCTGGTTGTGCTTCTGGCTGTATTTCTGGTTGTATATTGGGTTGTATTTCTGGCTCGTCGTCATCAATTTCTGGCACTTGCATTTTTCTTCTTTCTTTTCTTGCTTGTAATTTAGACTGTTTCGTTAATGGTTCTAAATCCTCTCCACTATGGTCATATTTCTTCAAACCAACCTTTTCTTCTTCGCTATCTACAAATTCTCCTCCAAAATTAATATTGATTTGTTCATTCATCTGAGCTTTCTCTTGTTTTGCTAATTCTTTTTGTGCTAATCGCTCTTCCCTTTCTCGTCTTCTACGTTGTGCTGGTGTCTCTCTCTCTTCTTTTTCTGCTTGTTTACGCATTTCTTCTCTCTCTGCCATTCTTTCTTCTTTTCTCTCTGCCACATCATCTAACCATTTACTAATCCATTCTGATAAATTAATTCCAAAAGTAAATACGACTAATATTATTGCAATTCCCAAACAAAGAATAATAGCCCCAATATTTCCTAGTAATTTCGTAAGAGGTACTGCTCCACAAGAGCCAATGGAACCTCCTCCTTTACCTTGTGAACCTAAAATATAAGCATCTTTTACTACTTCTGATAGTTCTTTATTGTTGTGTAATTCTCCAGATGAAACTTGAAATACGCTAAACATAATAGATAAACTCACTAGTAAAATTCCATATTGTATCAATTTAGGTCTTAATTCTTCACTTCCCTCAGATGCTAATTTAATAGCAGTCACAAATATTCCTATTGGTAATACATATTGTACGACTCCAAACAATCCACCTAATAATTCATTTAATTTTGCACCTATCACTCCTGATTTTGTATAAATTAAAACTGCTAAAAGGATACTCAATATAATCAAAGTAACTACTGTCATATCTGCTTTAGAAGCTCTATTTTTTTTCTTTTTATATTTTCTTTTTTTTGCCATTTTTAATCCATTCCTTTCTCAAGGTAAAAACCCAGTTGGAAAAGAATTAAATTTTTCAACCTTTACTAAAAAGTCAGATTCAAAAGTCGTTGTTTAGTCAATGCTGTCAACCTAACTTCAAAATCCTATAAGTACTAATTTAATAGTATTTACTTATATAAAAACAGGTAATCTATAAAATATTTCTTCAAATTCTCGGCTTGCCTTACAAATATTAAAAAATTCTAATCGGATAAAATGAGCCTCTTTCACGTTCAAATGCTACTATATCAATATTTACGAAATTTTGAATGTGACCGAAATAGCTTTAGAAATATTTAAAATACAGCTGGAAAGGGTCCTGTTTTCGGGTATCGTTCAGCTGTATTTTTAATATTTCTTAGCGTTATGTAGGGTAACCGAAAAATTGAGAAAATATTGATATAGTAGCATTTGCCTTGAACATCCCTCATTTTATCCGATAAAAATCTCTAAATATTTTTCAGTTGCATTCGAATTTTCAGCCATATTTTATAGATTACCTATTTATTTAATTAAAATCAACACTTGTAGGATTTTAGAGTTAGGTTAACAGCATTGGTTGTTTAGTGACTTCTGACATCTGACTTTTGATTTTCTTATTTTAATTCTTTTCTACTATTTTGTATTGTTTTTATCATATCTTCTAATGAAAGTTGCATAAGTTTTAATGCTTCTGTCATATCACTTCCCAATTTATCTAATGTACCATTTAAAACCTCTTCTGTATTTGCTAATAAACTATCTGCATATTCTTTTGTACCTGCTGATATTTCTCTTGACATTTCGTTTGCTGTCTCTATAATTTCCGTCTTTTGGTCATATGCCTTTCTCGTTATTTCATGTTCGTCAATCATTGCTATAATTCTATTTTCTGCTTCTTTCACAATACCATCTGCTTCTTTTTTAGCCTCTACCAAAATACGTTGTCTTTCTTCTTTTACCCATTTAGCTTGCTTTAATTCATCTGGAAGCTTTAATCGAATTTCCTTGATTAAATCTAACATTTCATCTTTATCTACTACACCTTTTGAAGAAAATGGTAGATTCTTACTCGTTTCTAATAATTCCTCTAATGTTTCCAATAATGTAAATATTTCCATGGTTTACCCCTTTCTTTTTTGGCCTAAGAAGATAAGATGTACTCTTCCATATTTTCTTTCATCCATAATTTCTATTTCTAATGTTTTTAACTGTTCTTTTATTTTTTTTTCTTGATCTGTTTCAATTATTATAATACTTTCTTCCTCTAATGAATTATTACTTAATAATATTTTTACAGCCTTATAAGCAAAATCTGTTTTATAAGGTGGATCAATGAATACAATATCTAATTGTTCTTTTATCTTTGTTCTTAATAAATCCTCAAAATTCATTTGATATAATTCAATTTGCTCTTGTGTATGTGTTTTTTCTATATTCTTTTCAATGACTTTAATGGCTTGTCTTGCTTTATCACATAAAATAGCTTTTCTAGCACCTCTACTTACTGCTTCTATTCCGGCAAGCTCCACTCCCTGAAAATAAATCTAAAAAAATACTATTTTGAATTTTATATTGAAGAATATTGAATAAAGATTCTCGTACTCTATCTAATGTTGGTCTTGTATTTTCTCCCTCTAATGTATATAATTTTGTTCCTTTTGCTTTCCCACCTATTATTCTCATATTTTGCCTTTCCTTGATATTACTATTTTATTCTTTTTTTCTATAATGTCAAGAGTATTCATAGAAATGTAACATACATTTAACAGTTCTGTAATATGCTTCCTAAATTGTAATATTTTTCGTCAAAAAAACGACATATTCCCGTTGTGAGAGTTTTTTATTATCTTACAATTCGTCTTAAAGTCTCAAAAAAACTATCTATTTCCTCTATAGATAGTTTTTCTTTTGTAATCTTAGATTGAATTATAATTCTTCTTTATTAATATCTTTCAATAATTCTAATTGAGATATTAATAAAGATTCCATTTTTGCTTTATATATATCAAATTGTTTTTTTACGTCTTCTAATTCTTTTCTCTTTGCCAAAATCTCATTATCTATTTCACTAGCATGTTTTTGAGCAATTCCCTTTGCTTCATTAATAATTTGATCTGCTTGTTGCTGAGCTACACTTCTTACATCTTCTGCTGTTGATTGAGCCATTAGCAAAGTACTTTGTAATGTTTCTTCAATTGTTTTATAGTGTTCCAAGTTTTCTGTTAATTCTTCTACTTTTGCCCTTAATTCTGATGCTTCTTTATAATTCTTCGAATAATCTTCTGTTAAATCATCCAAAAAATCATCCACTTCTTCTACACTATATCCATTCATCATTTGTTTTGAAAATTTCTTGTTTTCTATATCTAATGGCGTTATCATCATTTTCCTCCTTGGATAGACGGACTAATTAACTCCGTTATTTTTCAACCATGAAACAGAAAGTTTGCTTTTCATTTCTTCTCTTGCCATTTCATTTGAAATTTCATAATTAGATGGTGCTACTAAAAAAATAGAATTTGATACTTTTTGAATGTATCCATCTAACGCATAAACTCCACCACTAATGAAGTCTACAATTCTTCTAGCAACATCTTTGTTAACATATTCCAAATTAACAATAACAGATTTTTTTTCCTTTAAAAAACTACAAATTTCATCTGATTGTTCAAATGTTGTAGGTTGTGATATCACCATTTTAATAGCATTTGTATTTGCTTGTGGCATATTAACAACTTTATCTTTATTTTTTCTTCCAAATATTTTTCTATCTTCTACTATTTCTTCTTCATCTTCATAATCATATACGTTCTCATCTTCGTATTCTTCCTCCTCTTGCGAATCCATTCCAAATAAATCCCACACTTTGTTCATTAATGCTCCTGACATAAAAAAACCCTCCTAAAATACTTCCTTTGTTTTATTTTCTTAAGTATCTACTTTTTTTACCATATTGTCAATATTTTTCATGAATGTTATTAAATTTTAATATTTTTGTAATGTTTTTGTAATATTTATTCTATACAATCCAAATTCGGATTAAGTAATATTTCATCATAAAGAGATATTTTCTTATAAAATCCAATTTGCTCATTCGAAAAGCCTAAATCTTTTAATTCTTCTGATGTATATGCTGTAACAATAGAATACTTTTCTCCTTGTTTTTTTACTTTTACTAATATTTTACTTAAATAACCTGCTCTATTTCTAACAACATAATCTAAGTCTTCAACTCTAACAATTGCTTGATTTGGTACTTTTAATCCAGAATCATCCCACCAAATTAAATCAAAAGAAATTTTCCTATAATTAATTAATTCTTCTATTTGTTTTTCTATTTTCAATATAATTACAACATCGTTCTCATCTTCTTTAATAAGGTTGTTTATCTCTGCTGGTATTTCTGCATTATTTGATAATCGAATCTTTACTTTTTGCCCTACTTCTGCATTTTTTGCCTCCTCTGATGAAGATATTGTTGCAATATAGCAAGAAAAATTATTAATTATCTTTCCACTTTCTTCACTTGTTGCTACTAATTTTCCTGTTTTTAAATCTAAACTTTGTAAATATTCTTTACTTAAAGAACTAAAATTGTCTGGTGTTAGCATTTCCTCTAATCCGTCTACTTTGTATGACACAATTCCACTCACAGGCGCTGTCACATATTCTGCACCAGAATTTAATTGAGTTTCATAACCTTTTCTCTCTTCTATTAATTGATTTAGGTAAGAGCCCTTTGGGCTTAAATTTCCTGCAATTTGTGCTTTTTTTGTTACTAAATTACTAATTTCTTTCTTATATTCAGTCAGCCTTGTGCTATCAGTTATCTGATTAATATCTTCCACTTTTTGATCAATCTGATTTTCTATCAACTTCATATCTGAACTAAATAAAGTAGTATCGTTCAGCATAACTTCTTGTATCTTATTATCTAAATTTTCTATTTTCTGTTTTAATGTTTCTTCATTATTACTGTAATATCTAAATATATTCTCATTTTTAGCTGCCTTCTCTCCTTCTGATTTAATTTGCATCATTCCATTTTTATAATTTTGACCTTTTACTACCTTTTCATCTCTAATAACATATCCTATATCTGTCTCTTCTTGATATAATTTTCCTTCTTCAATTGTAAAAACAGTGGTCGGTTGTTTAACCAAAAGATAAATAGCATAAGCAATATACAGCAAGATTGCTATGAAACCAATATATATAATTACTTTTTTCTTCTGAGAAGATGCTTTAGGCGTAGTTCGCATCTTCTTACTTTTTTCTTCCTTCAAATTCAATTTCATTCCCTTCCAATAATGATTTTTCATCTTAATTTAAAATGATACCAATATTTGTCTCCACATCTGCTTCTCCATCTAACCATATCGTTTGCTTATTCTTTCGAAACCAAGTCATTTGTCGTTTAGCATATCTCCTCGTCTCCATCTTTATCTTCTCTATCATTTCTTCCTTTGTAACATTTCCATTCAAAAACTCTACCACTTCTTTATATCCCAGTCCTTGCATAGCAGTTGGAAATTCCTTATGTTTTGTTAAAATCTCTTTTACCTCTTCAATCAAACCTTGTTCTATCATTTGGTCAACTCTTTTATTAATTCTTTCATATAAAACTTCTCGATTCCATGCTAACGCATAAACTTGATAATCATATTCTGGTGGATTTTTTCTTGACTCTATTTCTTGTTCCGTTTTTGTCTTACCAGTTGCATGATAAATTTCTAATATTCTAAGAATCCTTTTTTCATCATTTGAACTAATTTTTTGAATTGCTAATTCATCGATTTTCTTAGCTTCTTCATATAACTTTTCTAGTCCTTCTCCTTGTACTCTGGTTTCTAGTTGTTGTCGGTATTCTCCATCAAATTCTATATTGGGATATTCTATTTCATAAATTAAACTATCTATATAAAGGCCTGTTCCCCCTACTACAATAGGGGTGTTTCCTTTTTTTATAATTTCTTTGATTACCTTTTTGGCATCTTTTTTATACTCTGCTACACTATATCTTTCTTCTGGTGAAACAAAATCCAATAAATAATGTTTTATCCCTTGTCTTTCTTTCAGTGTTGGCTTTGCTGTGCCAATATTCATTTCTTGATAAATTTGCATAGAATCACAAGAAACAATTTCACCTTTTATTCTTTTGGCCAATTCAATTGACAAACTAGTTTTACCAGATGCCGTTGGACCACATATTACAATCACTTTTTCCATTTCGTCACTTCCTAATTACCAAAAGGAACGAACCCTTTTGGGCAATTTTTATAGTTTTCTATTAATTATTAAATATATAAATAATAAAATGCAACAAAGACTATTCTATCGAATGGTACACTTTTAAAATTCCTTGTTGTGTATCTTTCATATAACCACTTTCGAAAATAAGGCATATGACAAACACCACAACTAATATAAAACATCTTTTTATTAATTGTTCTTTTCCTATTTGATTTTCATTTATCTGATCTAATATTTTCCCTATTTGTGGCATTATAATCATCCCATTAATCCCTGTACAAATAGCTACTATCACACTTTGTATACTATTTTGTATTTTGATATCCTGATAATCTATATCTCCTTTGGTTGTTCGAAAAACAACTAAAGTTATGAGATACATTAAAATAATTCCTACTAAGATAAAAATTATTTTTTTCGTTTTTCCGATTGAGCCTAAACTTTGCCAACTCCAAGCAATTAAAACTAAATATATAATAATTGCTGTTACAATAACTAATGTCATTTCTCCTTCCATTCCTTCCTTCAGTTTTTAAAAATTTTACCGTCACAAGATAGCTATTATTTTTCATACTGTTTTCTCTATTTTCTAGCAAACTTTCTCTCAATATCATACTTCGTCATCTTAATTACCGTTGGTCTTCCATGTGGACAAGTAAATGGATTTGGTAATTCTAATAACTTGTCCATTAAAGCTTCTACTTCTTTTTGATCTAATGCCATATTTGCTTTCACTGCTGCTTTACAAGCTACTGTTGCAATAAATTTTTCTTCTTTTTCTTGTTTTGCAGTTCTTGCTACAGTATTGATTTCATCCAATGTTTCCAAAAATAATTCTTTCGTATCTAAATCAACACATACCGTTGGTGCACCCATTAGTTTTATGGTATTTTCTCCAAATTCCTCCAAGCAAAATCCTGCTTGTTCAAACATTCTCATATTCTCTTTAGCAATCTCCATTTCCTTATGTGTCAAAGTAATAATATCTGGCAATAATAGCATTTGAGAATCTTTATTTTTATCACTATAGTAATTTTTCTTTACCCTTTCATACATAATTCTTTCATGAGCAGCATGTTGGTCTAATATGTACATTTCTTTATCAATTTCTAATATGATATAAGTATTAAAAACAATTCCAACAAATTTATAATCTGGTTTTTCAAATCCTTGTGTTTCTTCAAATATAGATACATTATCTTTTATAATATCGATAGCATTGGTTTTTTGTTGTTCTTGTTCTGTTTCATCTTTAATTGGTTGTGTTCCAAATAATTTGGCATACATCTCATCAAAATCATTAGAAACAACTTGTGTATTATTATCTAAATCTCCCATCTTTTGTTTGATTTCTTCAAACTCTTTTTTTACTTCTGAATCTCCTACACTTTCTATTATTTCTTCTACTAACTGCATTTCTGCACTTGGCTCTTTTGGCGTGTCTTCTGCTTCTTGTATTTCTTCTGCTTGTACCTCTCCTACTTCTTCATTTTCTTGTTCTTCTCTCTCTTGTACTAGTTCCTCTTGTGCTTCTTCTATTTTTTCTATCTCTTCTCTTGCTATCTCTACTTTGTCCTCTTGTTCTGCTTCTTCTTGCTTCTTTTCTGTCTCCTTTTTCTCTTCTAATTGATATGCTACATCTGGTTCTTTTAAAGTTTTTGGCGTAATTTTCTTCTCTTGTAATTCCTTCTCTATTTTTCCTCTCATTTGTCTTAATTGTTCTAACACATCTGACGTATTGATTGGGCTACCCACTGTCTTTTTTTCTTCTGGAACAGTATTTTCTATAATATGATTCGTTTTAATTTCGCTTTCCTCTTCAGTATATTTCTCTATTTTCTTTTCATTTTGTTTTCTAAATCCAAACAACCCATTACTTTGATTTTCTCTTTTAGATTCTCTTAAATTCTGTAATCTCTCTTCGAAACTTAGTTCCCTAGGATTTGGACTAGCTACTAGTTCACTTTTTAATAAAGTATCTTTTATCCCATGATAAATAGATTGGAATACTTTGTTTTCTTCTTCGAAACGAACTTCCAATTTTGCCGGATGAACATTAACATCAACTTTTGCTGGATTCATCTGCATATTTAATATCACAAATCCAAATTTTCCAATTGGTATTAATCCTTTATATGCTTGTTCTGTTGCTGCTGTTAGTGTTCTATCTTTTATGTATCTTTTATTAACAAAAAACAATTGATTCGAACGATTAGACCTTGCTATTTCTGGTTTCCCAATCACCCCTGAAACAGTAATATCTTCATATTGATAAGATACTTCCATAATACCATTGGCAACGTCTTTTCCATAAACACTATAAACAACACTTTTTAAATCGTTGTTACCATTTGTCTGAATCACAGTTTTTCCGCTATTAATTAATTTTATAGCTATATTGGGATTTACCAATGCTATTCTAGTAATAGTATCTTCTATGTAACCTGCCTCTGTATAATCTTTCTTTAAAAATTTATATCTTACTGGTGTATTGAAAAATAAATTTTTAACAGTAATAGAAGTTCCTGTTTGGCATCCTACTTCTTCTTGTCCTAAAACGTCTCCTCCTTCTACCACAATTTTATATCCAGTTTCTTGTTCCCTTGTTTTCGATATCATTTCTACATTGCTAATTGCTGCAATACTAGCTAAAGCCTCCCCTCTAAACCCCATAGAAGTTACCAAATTCAAATCATTAGCTGACCTAATTTTACTAGTTGCATGCCTTTCAAATGCAATTTCTAAATCATCTTGTGCAATTCCTTTTCCATTGTCTGTTACTTTTATATAGGATATTCCTCCATTTTTAATTTCTACTGTTATACTGGTTGCACCTGCATCAATTGAGTTTTCTACCATTTCTTTTATGACAGATGCTGGTCTTTCAATCACTTCACCTGCTGCTATTTGATTGATGGTTAGTTCATCTAATAATACAATATTTCCCATTTTTATCCTCCGTTTTCTTTTACCTAATCTCTTTGGCTTTTATTATATCATTAGTTTTTTCATTTTGTATAGTTTTTTGAAGAATTTTTTCAGTAACTATTTTTAAAATGGTTACTGGTCACCTTATTATTTGTTGTTCTTGTGAGAAAAGAGCATGACTGACCTGTCAATGCTGTCAACCTAACTCTAAAATCCTAGAAGCGTTGATTTTAATTAAATACATAGGTAATCTATAAAATATTTCTGAAAATTCGAATGCAACTGAAAAATATTTAG